>JAITDV010000167.1 GCA_031282385.1 Planctomycetaceae bacterium
TAAAGGGGAATCAAAACAAATCGCTGATCCTATTGCTCATATTTTATACGCTAAGCTGAATGATGATGAAGCAAATGTCTGTGTTATCACGGCAAACCAGTCTCTCGAAATAATCGAACGTAAATCAAAAGGGTGGGGGAAAGGTTTTGAGATAAAGCGGAAACAAATTGCTAGTAACGTTGTTGCCGCGACATTCTGCAATAAAGATTACAAGACAGGCGGTTATTACGTTACTACGGACGGCGTTCTTCGGCAATGGGGAGAGAAAACAATTTATAAAGGGCAGGATAACCTTGTTGTTTCCAATGTTGCGTCGGTAACGCAATTCAGAGATGATTATCTGCTTTTTATTAAACGGGACGGTACGCTTTGGATAATGGGTGACACCGATTACGTAATCGGCAGAGACTGTGAATCGCCGGTTCAGATTGCTTCTGATGTTGATTTTATTGGAGCAGTGGGTTACCGAAACTTATATTTCATCAAGAAGGACGGCGCGCTTTGGGGGTTGGGATACAACTATCATGGTCAAATCGGCGACGGAACAACAGTTAATCGTACAGAACCAGTACAAGTAAAAGTTCCTGAAACGCCGTTGTCGGTATTGCAAACGAGTCAAGCCCCGCCGAAACCGGCAATATCCGATCCGATTAGCGCCCCGCAACCTGAACAAACAACACAAAAGAAACCGGCAGACGAAACTACCGATAAAATCAGCGCAATCATTGAAGAAAATCTCCCCAAAATACCCGAACCCGTCCCTAATGAAAATACCGGCGCAACCTCGAAACCAACACCAAAACCGAAATCGGACAATCGCAGTGAACGCATTCGTCGCGCCGTCGGAACCGGCTTACAAATTTACAAAGCCGCGCAAGGTATGAAAAAATAGTATCATTCCCTTGTTTATCTAGTTGTCCCCGGTAAAGTCATTTGGTGCTATAAATTCTGGGCTTATCAGGTTGCAATTTAGAGTTATAATTTGCAAGGTTGTTATTGTTTTATCCGTGATTTTCCTTAAAACCTTGCAAATATTATCAAAATTAATTGACAAGAAGTCCCCTTTCAGATGCTCAAACGAACTCGTCACGAACAAGTTGGCTACCATTAAAACAACAAAAAGACTTTTTCAGGGACAACTATTTACTTTCTCCAATTTCTGATTGATTGCAAAATACGTGGTAATCGGTTGCGGCTTATGGTGCGGCGGGGCGATGGGGAATACGTTATTAAATTATTGCGGAGTCAATTCGGATTTGATCCATTTTGTGTGTGACAGAGCAGATTCTAAACAAGGTAAATATTTACCCGGCAGCCGAATTTTGGTTTGCCCCGAAGATGAAATAAAAAAACGAAAACCTGATTACATTGTCATTTTTGCGTAGAATATTCGTGAGGAAGTTGAGCAACAACTCCATTACATCAAAGAATGGAATGGAAAATTTGTTACAATAATTCCTGATTTGAAAGTTTCATAAAGTTCCAAAAATATCGAAACTATAATATTAACTAACTTAAAACAGGAGATTTTGTATGAAAATTGATTTATCGTCATTTGAAAATGCGTTATCGAGTTTACAAGAATCGTGGGAAGTATTTCAAAAGGACACATCAAACCGTTTTATGCGTGATTCGGTAATTCAGCGATTTGAATATACTTATGAATTGGCTCATAAAATGTTAAAACGATTTTTATCCGCTTCGGAATTTAGTGGGCAAAATATCAGAGAAATGTTTTTTGCAGACGTGATAAGGTTGGCGTTGGCGAAAGGTTTGTTGTGTCAGGAACTTGAGAATTGGTATGAATATAGAGATAAAAGAAATTCAACCAGCCACGCTTATGACGAAAGCAAAGCCAACGAAGTTGTGAGTATTATTCCTGATTTTATTGGTGAAGTTTCCTATTTGTTGAACAAAATGAAAGAACGATCAGAAAATTTATAACGAAACAATAAATAATATGTTACCGCAAATAGACGAAAAACATTTTGCAATAATCAGGCAAATTATTCAGGAGATACTTGGCGAAGTTGCGGTACGTGTGTATGTTTTTGGTTCACGGGCAAAAAATAGTGCCGATAAATATTCTGATTTAGATTTGGCGATTGAATGTTACGACAACAATGAAATGTTATCATCAAAATTGTTGCTAAAACTTGCGGTTGCGTTTGAAAATTCATTGTTGCCCTACAAGGTTGATATTGTTGATTTGAAAAAAATATCAAAAGAATTTCGATCCGAAATTGAAACAGATTTTATACCGATTTTGTAAATATTCAGTTGCGAGCATAAAATTTAACAATGTATTTCGTTTTGAAAGGACTTTGCTAAATAGCGCAACAAATTTCTGCATTGCCTGTCGGGGCGAAATCAAAATATAAAACGACAAAGACGCAATGACAAATCAATGAATTGTTACTATTGAATATGTTCGATAAAAAACAAACGGCTGACTAGTTACCCGATTTTAAACTGTTCACACTTTAAATTTCCCTTACCACCGCCTGCTTACCTATCGGAAAGCAGGCTTTTACGCTTTTGAATCATGCAATTTATAGTACAAACAGTATAGGGACGCAGAAAAGTTACCCGAATCTGAACGTTTCATAGATGCAAGATACTAACAAATTCATAAAATCAAATCAGCCAATATAAAACAAAAAATCAAATGAAGTAGGATGTTTTCTTATAACAGACCTTTTTTCTAACCTAAAAATACATCAACGCAACAAAAAACCTACAACGAAAAACCGCCTTTAACTCCTCCGAGACCACCCCTAACCCCTCCTTCGGAGGGGTCAGGGGTAATGCTGCTATAATTTTCGTATTTATTGTTTTTACCATAATTTAAGTTGCTATTTTATTTTCATTTTTTAATTCATTTTTCAGATTATTTCTTG
>JAITDV010000268.1 GCA_031282385.1 Planctomycetaceae bacterium
GATTTGTTTGGGGCGGGCGAGGGCGACAACGTGATTGTTACAAATGACGGCGCGTATGCGTCGGAAGTTGTAGGAGATCGCAATTCTCCGGCAAGATGGTGTGTGATAGGCATAATTGATGAAATTGCCAATAACAAAATTAATTGAATTTTTGGATCAAAAATTGATCAGAATTATTGTACCAACAATATAAAGACGCAGGGTTAAACAGTGCCAATCAATACAAATGACAAAATTATCGGCAATATAGATATTAACGAAGTTGTTCAAAAGATTCTGGCGGATCTTGGAATCAAATCGGACGCTGTCGAAATTCGTCATGAGAATTCGATTTCAAATACGGAACGTGTTAAAAATACAGACAAGGTAATTGATGTAATTGACAAAAAGGATGTTGTTGAAGGAGAGGGCAAAGGAGTTAGTGAAAGTGAGTTGGTGATAGACGGCGGTCGAGTAATTTCACTTGAAGACGTCCGACGTAAACTTGACAATGTAAAAGCCGATTCAATTACGTCTGTTGTTATTTCGCCAAAATGTATTTTGACTCCGTCGGCTAAAGATGAGTTAAAAAAACGCAAGCTCGGAATTGTTGTACGAAAAATCGGCAAAAATAATTTTCCGCTTTGGTTAATGCTGCATGATAGAATTGTCGTGTCAATTTCATTGCTGAAACATTTGCAATCCGAATACGATTTAATCCGAACTCAAATTATCAATCTTTCCGGCATTGTTGATGAAGCGTTGAAAATTGCCGAACAAAAAAAACGCGGAATAATTTTAACGCAACATCCGGCAACAGTACTTAGAGCAACTGGTTTATGTGAAATTTTGCGAGTGATTATTGCGGTTAATCCGAAACAAGTATCAATTGACGCAAAAGAGATAGATGCAAACTTGATGATAATTCCGCCTGCAAGAATTAACGAATCGGATATTTTGGAATCAGTACGCAGTTTTTGTCAGACGCAAAAAAGCGGTGATTGAATTGGAATGGCTAGCAGGAAAATGATTTAACGTTACAAAAATTATATTGATTTTTGATTGAGGGTTTTGTTGATGAGAATTGGTAAAGTGATTGGAATGTTGACACTTTCAAGGTTGCATGAATCAATTCGCGGCAGCAGTTGGCGTGTGGTGGTGCCGATGAGTGAAAGTAACTTACGTGAAGGTACAGAACCTGATTCGGAAGAATTGATTGTTTATGATGATCTTGCGGCGGGAGAAGGTGAATTGATTGCGTTTACGGAAGGTGCAGAAGCCGCCAAACCGTTTTACCCGTCCTCCAAACCCGTCGATGCTTACAACGCCGCAATATTGGACAAAATTGATTTACAAATTTTAAGTAATGAGTCGTAATTATTCGGAGTTGATTGTGAAAATTGATTTTCTGTTCCATTATAAGTTGAAAATTAGTTGCCGCAAAAATAAATCACTGAATAGTTACAAAAGATCTAACGTGTATTTGGTACATAATAATTAAAAAATTTAAGGATTATTGAGATGCTTAATATTCATCAGGTTAAGGAAGAGATATGTGATATTGGCCGCCGTATTTATCAGCGCGGATTTGCGGCTGCAAATGACGGTAACATTTCATATCGCATTGATGAAAACCGTGTTATTTGTACGCCGACAGGGATCAGTAAAGGTTTTATGAAACCTGAGGATCTTTGTATTGTTGACATGGCGGGCAATCAAATTGCAGGAACCAAAAAACGTACAAGTGAAATTTTACTTCACTTGACAATTATGAAAGCTCGTCCTGAAGTCAAATCAGTTGTACATTGTCATCCGCCGCATGCAACTGCATTTGGCATCGCGCGAGAAGCAATACCACAATGTCTAATGCCTGAAGTTGACATTAACATGGGTGATGTTCCGATTGCCAAGTATGCATTGCCAGGCGGTCAAGGATTTGCGGATGTGATAATGCCGTACATAATGAAGAGTGATATTATTGTTCAGGCGAATCATGGTACCGTTAGCGTAGGACCGACAATAGAACGTGCGTACTGGCTTGCGGAGATGTTGGATGCGTATTGCAGGATTTGTTTGATTGCGCGCGATCTTGGCAAGGTAGAATATTTCACTCGTGAGGATGCGGAAGATTTGCTCGCGTTGAAGCAGAAATGGGGATTCAAAGACCCGCGTGCAGATTTGGAGAACTGTGAATTGTGTGCGAATGATGTTTTCAGAGACAGTTGGAAGGAAACTGGAGTCGGACACAGAGCATTCCAGCCGCCTACATTCAAACGAAACGAGGATACTTCCGAAGGTCAAAAAACGTCTGGTAATTCTCAATGTACTTGCGGTGGCAGCAAGTGCGGTCAGGGTAAAAATAACGCCGCCGGAAATTCCAATTCAGACGGAACAATAACCGACGAACAAGAATTAATAATCAAAACAATAACCGACCGCGTAATAAAAGCATTGGCTGGTTGACGTATTGCTCGTGTTATAAATTGAGTGACTCAAGAGCGTAAAAGCCTGTTTTCCAATAGGTAAGCAGGCGAAGGTAAATGAAATTTAAAGTGTGAACAGTTTAAAATGTGAACAGTTTAGAAATTACCTTACTTCTGAATTTCGAATATAAAAATGGGTTATTTTACGCTTCGTAGTTGTGTTGATGATTTGTGTCGGGTTGGCGAGTTGGTTGAGTTTTCGGAGCCTGTTGATCCGTATCTTGAGATGGCGGCGGTACAACGTCGTCTTTATTCGATGGGTGCGCCGGCGGTGCTTTTTACCAATCCGTGTAATTGTCGGTTTCCGATGCTTGCAAATCTTTTTGGTACAGAAAATCGTTTGAATTATATTTTTCGTGATGGGATAGAGCCGCTTCGTAAAACAATTGAATTGGGAGCGGATCCAGCGTCGTCGTTGTTTTCATATCGAATCAATTTGAAATCAACATTGTCATTGGGATTGACAGCATTATCATCTCTTTTTTATTCTTTTCCGAAACGGGTATCGCCGCGTTATTCTCCGATTCTTTCTTGCCGGACAACATTGGACAAATTGCCGCAACTAGTGAGTTGGTCAAATGACGGCGGCGCTTATATTACGCTTCCAATGGTTTACACGGAGAATCCGAATTGTCCTGGTTTTGGTTCGTCGAATCTTGGCATGTATCGGGTTCAGATTTCAGGCAATGATTATTTACCGAATTGCGAGGCGGGTTTGCATTATCAAATTCATCGTGGAATTGCAAGTCATCATGCGGCAGCAATGTTGCGAGGTGAAAAATTGCGGGTGAATATTTTTATTGGCGGTGCGCCGGCAATGATTCTTGCAGCGGTGATGCCTTTACCGGAGGGAGTCAGTGAGTTATTTTTTGCGGGCATTCTTGGTCGTCATAGAATTCCGATGTACGGCAATAGTGGAATTTATGCCGAGTCTGATTTTTGTATTTGTGGTAAACTTGGTACGGCAATGAAACGTGAAGGTGCTTTTGGCGATCATCTTGGTTATTATAGTTTGGAACATGAATTTCCGGTGTTAGAAGTGGAATCAGTTTTGCATCGTAAAGACGCAATATTTCCGTTTACGGTAGTTGGTCGTCCGCCTCAAGAAGACACGCAACTTGGACGTTTTATTCACAATCTTGTCCGTGATGTTGTGCCTCAAAAAATATCCGGCGTATCAGCAATTCATGCAGTCGATGAAGCGGGAGTACATCCGTTATTGCTTGCAATTGGTAGGGAGAATTATGTGCCGTTTGACAAAAAAAAGCGGGCGGCGGAATTACATACGTTGGCTCATGCGATTCTTGGATATGGTCAATTATCGCTTGCGAAATACCTTTTTATTGCGTCAAGGGAAGATGATTTCGGTTTGGATGTTTTCAATGTTACGGCTTTTTTGCGTCATATTCTTTTGCGTGTTGATTGGCGGGAGAATGTGCATTTTGTAACGAAAACGAATGCGGACACGCTTGATTATTCAGGATATTTTGATGGTGAATTAAATCGAGGATCAAAGATGTTTGTTACGGTGAGTGGTGAACCGATTCGGGATTTGGGAGATTCGTTGGAGGTTGCGATTCCGTGTGAGAATCCGCAAGTTGTTATGCCTGGGATACTTTGTGTTGAGAGAGTTTGGGGGTTGGGCAATTTGAGAGTTGCGGATTTTCCAACGGGGTTCCCATTGATTGTAATAGTTGACGATTCGAGAGAAACGGCGTCAAGTTTGAGAAATTTTTTATGGACAACTTTCACAAAGAGCGATCCGGCAAGCGATGTACATGGCGTAGGTGAATTTTTGTACAATAAACATTGGGGTTGTGAAGGCGCATTAATTATTGACGCAAGAAAAAAACCTCACCACGCTCCGGAATTAACCGAATCCCAAAACATAAAAATAAAAGCCGACAACATCGTAAAAAAAATAATGAAAAATTACAAAACCAAACAATAAACAACCGTCAATTTTCTTAATTGACCTATAAAGTGAATATCGTTATACTTTGAATATGCTGAATATACGGCGGATTGAATATTGTTTTGTTATTTGTTTTTTTGTATTTTGGGAGTGGTCTGAAAATTTTTAATTTTGGTCAATGAAAAACAATCTTTTACATATTTTGAGACCTTTTGGTCAAGAGCATCTTCTTACGTTTTGGGATGCTCTTACGTTGGAACAACAACAGCATTTGGCGGCTCAAATCGAAGCGATAGATTTTCAACAGCTCGCTAAATTTTATGCGAATCGCAATCATCCGACACGCACGCTTGAGTTAGCTGATAAATCTGCGGATCCTTACGGTTATAAATTTTCCAGCGTCAAAAGTACTTCACGTTGTTTTGCACGCAAACCAATCACAACTCTTGAAGCTATAAACGCGGGCAACGCTGCGCTTGCAGGAACTTTATCGCAAGGTAAAGTTGGCGCAATTCTTGTTGCGGGAGGTCAAGGTACGCGGCTTGGTTTTAATCATCCGAAAGGGCTTTTTCCAATCGGTGTTGTTGCGGGGACGCTTTTGATTCAGATACATTTTGAAAAAATATTAGCAGTTTCACGGCGCGTCGGTTTCAATATTCCGTTGGCAATTATGACGAGTCCGGCAACACATATAGAAATTACAGATGTCTTGGAAAAGAATAATTATTTCGGGCTTGACAAGGCAGACGTATTTATTTTTTGTCAAGGAACAATGCCGACACTT
Organism: Planctomycetaceae bacterium; assembly: GCA_031282385.1. GTDB lineage: Bacteria > Planctomycetota > Planctomycetia > Pirellulales > Thermoguttaceae > WRKP01. Next base: position 5,162 of record JAITDV010000268.1, read on the forward strand.
AATGAGAGCGATGGGAAAATTTTGTTGGAGTTACGGCATTCGATTTCGCTTAATCCAGACGGACACGGCGGAATGTTGGCGGCAATGATAAAAAAACAAGTGGATAAAAATTTGTCGGTGATTGAGTTTTTCAAAAATCGCGGTGTGAAATATTTGTACTATAATCAAATTGACAATCCGTTAGCTCAAACGTGTTCGCCTGAATTTTTGGGTTATCATATTTTGAGCAATTCAGAATTTACTACACAAGTTATCCGCAAAAAAGACCCAACAGAAAAATGCGGCAATGTTGTTAGGATTGGCGAGTCGTTATATATGATCGAGTATATGGAACTTCCTGATGCAATTGCAAGACGTATTAATTCTGATGGTTCGTTACATATCTGGGCAGGCAATACCGCAATTCATGCGTTTAATCTTGATTTTCTTGAACGAATGTCAAAATTGCCGGATGTATTGCCGTTTCATACCGCAAGAAAAAAAACGACGTTTGTCGATGTGAATACCGGAATTATTAACAAACCTACAACTCCAAATGCTGTCAAATTTGAACGTTTTATTTTCGATTTGCTTCCGTTTGCGGACAATGCGATAGTTGTTGAAGTGGACGAAGCGAATCATTATGCTCCGTTGAAAAATGAAAGCGGCGCCGTAACTCATTCGCCGGAACATGTACAATTGCAAATGTTAAATCAACATACAAGTTGGCTGAAAGCTGCCGGAGCAATAGTTGCGCCTAATACGTTAATTGAAATTTCGCCTCTTTTCGCCGATTCAGAAGAAATCGTAATTAAAAAAATCAAACCCGGCACCATATTCAACTCGCCAACTTATCTCAGAACAAACAACAACGAAATTTAACATGTAGTAATATTTCAGTGGAATTAGTGTTTTGAGTTAATAAATAAATAAATAGATTTGTAGCTATTCAGCCGGCAGCTCTACGCGAAAAAAATTTTTATAACAGGCAGAAACGCAACGCAGTAACCGCTTAAAACTATCATATTTTTTTAACCACCCCTAACCCCTCCAAAGGAGGGGAATTAAATTCCCAACCTCTGGAGGGACTAGGGGTGGTTTATTAATACGGCTGAATAATTACATTTTTTTTCAATTTTGATTTGTTGGATTTGAATTTTGTTTGCGGAATATTATGAGGGCGGTTATGAGAATTATTGTTACTAAAATTATTGATACGGCTAAAAGATAATAAGACATATTTGATGTATTTGAGTTTGATGTTTTTTGTGTTGACGACGGAGATGGTGGAAGTTGGGGTGGCGGGTCGTCGTCGGGAGGTTCGGGAAACATTAAGATTTTTTCACCGGTTTTAGGATCAATTGAATGCGATCTCGAATCTACAGGTTCAGCAATAAATTTTTTTGCCTCAACAATCCTATTTTGCAATTCCTTATCAGCGTCTTTTTCTGTTACAGAAATTCGCTCCAAAAACGGAACAATCAATTTGTCCGCCAATTCTTTTGATTTTTTTGAACTCAACATTCGGCGATACGAAAACGGATTATCGTACATTGTCCGCATTTTGCCGATAGTATCAAGCAAAACAATTTTGTATTCAACATCTTTAGAGTTGTCATATTCGTAGATCAATTTCTTGACAATATTTTCGTTGCGCAAAATCACAAGATGTTCAAGAGCAACATTCCAAGTCTTCCGATCTTTACTTTTTAATCCTTCAAATAAAGCAGGAATTGCGAGTTGCCACAATCGCCAAAGTTGATCAGCAGCGTCTCCGGCGTCGCCTGGGTTATTAGTATTAAATTGAGTCAACAGAAACGCAACATATTCATCAATCTTTTTTTGTTCATCTTGAGTCGGCTTAAATTTCCCTTCAATAAATCTTGTCCCAAGAACTTTCGCCGCCTTCCAACGTTCAAATTTATCCGCCGACGTCGTCAACCGCTTAAAATTATCCGCATCAGAAAGCAAAGAAAAATCCTCACCCTGA
>JAITDV010000306.1 GCA_031282385.1 Planctomycetaceae bacterium
AAAATTATCATCATTTTCATCAAGTAGAATTTTCGCAACTTCATTTGTTGCCGTCATCAATTTATCGCGTATTTCAAGTGATTTTTCGGCTTCCCGAATTTTGGTAACATCTTGAATTGTACCGCCGGCACGAATCGGCACGCCGTCCGTGTCAACCGCAAAAGCAACTCCGTGAACATGAATCCAAATCAACGATTGATCAGGTTTCGATTTGATACGGCAAATGTAATCAATATTACCGCCGCTCGCACCGCTAAAAAATGCGCGCAAATGTTTACTGACATATTCAGAATCTGCGGAGTAAACATACGATAGCCAGTTATCAATGTTAATATTGTCGATCTCTGATCGGGAATAACCATAACGCTCAAAAAAACCGGAAACAAAATGCAATGTACGGTTCTCCAGATCGCAATTCCAAACTCCGATACCGGATAAACCCAGTACCTTACTAACACTAAATTTTGTATTAGACAAAGTCTTATCGGATGTATTTTGTGGATTCAAAAACCAAGTCATGTATTGTGAAATTATATGGATGTTATACCAAGTTATACCAAGTTATACAAACGTATTTTGGAATTGGACAATGTGTACCGAAGACGTTTTAAACTGTTCACACTTTAAATTTCGTTACATTCGCATGCTTACCTATATCGGAAAACAGGCTTTTACGCTCTTGAGACCCACAATTTATAGTACGAACAGTATAGAATTCGATAACACAAAAAAATTTAAAGCGGGTTTTCAAATAGGTAAGCCCGTACAGGTTGACAAAAATTATTGTACTGACAATTTGAGGTTTTTTATTCGTTTTTTCGGCGTTCTTGTTCTTTTTGGGCAGCAACGAAAATCATTCTGATTTCGTGCAAAATATTGTCGAGTTTTTCTGTTTCTTCATCTGTGCGGTTACCTTTTGTTTTTAATTCTAGCATTGCAATTGTCTCAATCAAATGTTTTGATTGATTTAATTTTATCTCTGTAGGTTCACCGGTCGGATTAGGAAACATTCCCAACGATACCATTGCCTGCGCAGCAAGACCGGTAGCGAGTCCAATCAAAGACGGTTCAGGTAAAGGTACATCTTGTGGTTTTGAGTTTTCGGTTGACATTGAAATTTAATAATTAATAAACTGATAACACTTTTGTTTCTGGTTTGTAAGTTAGAGTTAATGTTTGTCATGCCTCTAAAGTTATTTTTGTATTTATGTCAAATATAAAAATGAAAAACGGATTCCAAAGTGTGAAAAGTATGGTTACGAATATTAAAAATATTAAAAATGAAATTTAAAAAAGGAAATTGTCAAAAATTAATTTTATTTGATTTCAGTCAATTGAAATCGACAGAAACCGAGTAGAAAATTTTTTTGGCAAATTCCTAACTGTACATTTATACTGTTCGTATTAATTGCGTGATTCATAGAATGTAAACTGTCCGTACTATAAATTGCGCGACTCAAGAGCGTAAAAGCCTGCTTTCCTGACAGGTAAGCAGGCGGAAGTAAAGGAAATTTAAAGTACGAACAAGTTAAAACATTAAAACGTTTCTTCTATTATTTTGATTTCGTCGTTTGACAGAGTTATGTCTCCGGCTTTTGCGTTTTCTTCGGCTTGTTTTGGATTTCTCATTCCGCAAAGGACGTGCATGTTGGAGTATTTTGCGGCAGTCCAAGCAATTATGAGTTGTACGGATGTCAAGTTGTGAGATTGGGCAATTGGTTTTAGTTTTTCCAATTTTTCATTTATTTTACAAATATTTTCCGGTCTGAATCTTGGATTTGAATTTCGCAAATCGCCTTTACCGAATTCGCGTTGTTCGGTAAATTTTCCCGTCAGCAATCCGTTGGCAAGCGGCGAGTATGCAAAAATACTTACATTTGCCTTTTGGCAAGCGTCAAGCAAACCGTCTTGAATTATATTTTTATCAAGCAAGCTGAAACGTTCTTGATCGACATCAAGTTGTTTTGATTTGATGTAGGTATTGAGTTGGTCAAGGTTGACGTTGGAGCAACCGATAGAGCGAATTTTTCCTTCTTTTTTAAGGTTAAGCAATTCGCCGATAGTATCGTCAAGCGGAGTTGTAGATTCTTGCCAATGGGTTTGCAAAAGATCAATGTAATCGGTGCTAAGACGTTTTAGTGATTGTTCGACTTCGGTGCGGATTGATTCCGGGCGGAGGTATTTATAGACGCGGTAAGTATTTTTCTTGTCATCGACAATTGTATCGTCGTCGCTGTAGAAGTGTAGTTCGCCTTTACCTTTTTCCCAATCTGCGGTATCCCAAATGAGTCCGCATTTTGTTGCGAGTATGATTTTGTTTCGTTTTCCTTTGATTGCTTTACCAATAATTTCTTCGGATCGTCCGTAGCCGTACATGGGGGCGGTATCGATTAAATTTACGCCGTTATCGATGGCCGTATTTATTGCGTTGATTGCGGATTGTTCTTCAGTACCGCCCCACATCCAACCGCCTATTGCCCAAGCGCCGAATCCAATAACGGACGCTTCAATGTCACTTGAACCTAATTTTCTAAATTTCATTTTTTATCCTTTCATTTTAAGTTTGTAAAACAATTCAGAGATTTTAAACTGTTCGCACTTCATATTTCCTTTGCCGCCGACTGCTTACCTATCGGAAAGCGGTTTTTTACGCTTTTGAGTCACGCAATTTATATTTAATACGATCAGTATTTCGGTATTACCGGTGAATTGTTGCAATTCTAACCTTTCATTCTTTTTTGTCTGATTTTTATACATTCAATACAAATGCAAAATCACCGTATGAAAGGGCAGTATTCTACTCTTTTTAATAATTCGTTCAAGGCGATTTCTAAAAATTTCAATTTTTGACAAAACGATTTTCAAAAAAATATATTTATCACGCGAAAATTTTTGTTTGTATTTCATTCAAATTGCAGTGTATCCAAATGAATTTAATTATCAGAAAATTAGACCTTTTCGCTAACCTGTAGGAGACCCCCCCTGACCCCTCCGAAGGAGAGGAATTATTCCACTCACTCGGAGACGTCTTCTTATTCCCCTCCTTCAGAGGGGTTAGGGGGGGTCTCGGAGGAGTTAAAGGCGGTTTTTTATTGTAGGTTTTTTGTTGCGTTGATATATTTTTAGGTTAGAGAAAAGGTCTAATAACAAAAAAATAATGGCAACTTCTAAAAACCTATTTTTTACAGAATCATTAAAATTTTCAGGATAAACAAATTTAGACAATAAATTTATTTATCCACGAATTGACGCGAATTTGCACAAATTATTTAATTCGTAATCTTTCGAGAAAATTCGTGGACAAAATGAGTTTTTAGAAGTTACCTAATGTTTATGTTTAATAATAGGCAACTTCTAAAAATCTTTTTTTGGCAGAATTATCAAAATTTTAGGATTGACAAAATTAGACACTAAATTTATTCTATCCGCGGATTTACGCAAATAATTTAATTCCTGAATATTCGTGAAAATTATTGGAAATTCGTGGACAAAATAAGTTTTTAGAGATTCCCAATAATTAAAATCCCTCCCTATTGCATATTTTTTTAAGTTGGTTATAATACTTGTGACATTATGATTGATATGGGTCGCGTTTCGGATGTTTTTATTTTTTGTAACAAAATTTGGATGTGAAATTTTTATTCGTTAAAAATAATAATGGAGGTAAAAATATGATTTTGATTAAGAAA
>JAITDV010000277.1 GCA_031282385.1 Planctomycetaceae bacterium
TGTCCGCCGATAAGCCGTACATATTTCCCATGTGCGTTTTGAAAAAACCAATTCATTCTATCCGAAACTTGCCAACCTTGATGGCTTGCATACACAACTTTGGGATATTTTGACACAAATTCATCAAGTACTTCCAATGTACCATCTGTTGATCCAAAATCGTAAATAAGAATCTCATCCGCCTCAGAGATGATTGATTCAAATGTCCGCCTAATGAACCTGATTTCATTATAAACTGTAATAAAAATCGAAACTTTCATTATTATTCTCCTTTAGATTCATTGTGAGTGTTTTTCATGATTTGAGGGATTAATAAACTGTCCACACTTAAAATTTACTTCACCGTCGCCTGTTTGCGATAGGTAAACAAACGAATGTAAATGAAATTTAAAGTGTGAACTGTTTAATAATTCCTTTTTCTTTTTTGATCTCTGCATATTTTTCTCTAAAATCTCTGCGTATATTAGGTCCGAATTGTACGCATTCGCGACACAATATACTATCATAAATAATTACATCTTTAAACGGCAATAATACAATATTTACCATAATAGGTAAACTTACAACTAGATATATATCACTGATTGGATTTGTTATTCCAATAACACTGTATAACAAATCATTTTCATAATCCAGAAAAACACTGTATTTTTTTAAGTGTTTAAGAAGGATGAATTGTCCTGAAATTTTTTCTTCCAGCCTTTTAATATTTGTATATGTTCTTCAGGGACATTTTCTAGTGAGTCAATATATTCATCAATTATTGTAACGTCGCCCCAAAGTTTATCTTTTAATGTTATTACATTTTCGAAAGGCAATCCTTCAGGACTTTTAGGATGTCCAAAATTCGGAATCAGATTATATTTGTCATTGACATAAGACAATAATCCTAAAAAATTAGAAAAAAATAAATTTCCGTCATCTGGTGAAAGTCGCATTAAAAATACCTCTAAAAATTTCTTTGTATGATGGTTAAAATTTTACTGAACTTTTGCAAAATAGCGTTTAACACTATAAATTTAAATGTGAAATGTTTATCAAATTACTATTTTTTTTGATGCATTATTGTAACAATAATTATGTTAGTCAAAAATGAAAATTCAAGTGTGAACAGTTTAAAAATACTCGCAACTGAATAGTTACTAATTATTATGGAATTGGGTAAGTTGTTGGTTCTAATGATTGTGTTGGCGTCTGAGTCGGATTTGGTATCGGATTTGGTATCGGTGTTGGCGTCGGCATCGGCGTTGGCGTCGGCGTCGGCGTTGGTTGTGTGGAGGAAATGTTGTTGGCTACGGCAACAGTAGGTTTTTCTGGCTTGTCAGGTAACTTGTCTTTCAATAAACGTTCATTGGGAAGTTCTTTGAAGTATCTGGCTTGGTCGGCAAAAGAGTTTAGTTTTCTGTCGCGTTTTCGTTGCATGAAAAAAGGCATTGCGTGTCCCGCGAAAGTCGGCTCGCTATAGATTGTCCCGTAAGTGAGAGGTCCTGTTCCTGCAAACCATAAATTTTGCGCTCTGCTTTCACTTATACTGTTACCTGAAGCCCAAATTGGACGTCCGGTTTTTTTGTTGTACGCGAATACAGCTATCTTGGCAACCCCTATTTGTTTTGTCCGTCTTATAAATGGAATTTCCGGGATTACCGCACCTGAAATTGTTGCTCCTGGTATTGAGGGAATTGAAAGCGACGGCACCCCAAGCAGAAGATCATCACGATCCGTACCAACCGCCCCCGCACGAACATCCACAATATAATCCGCATCAGTTTCAGAATCACACAAAATACCGCCGCTGGTCGCAAGATGTTGACGTAACGCCATCGTTAAATATTTATTGTCTGTAATCTCGTTGATAGCAGTTGTATTGATATAGACTCGACGATCTCCCAACGGGCGAAAATTTATCTTGCCAACAGCGCTGTCAATTGCGTTGCTGATCAAAAGTTGTTCTGTACCGGTGCGCGCAGTATCACTCCACTTAGTTGTACCACAACCCGCAAAACCAAAAAACAAAAAATAAATCAGAGTAAAAAAAATATAAAACAAAACAAAATTTATACCATTTTGCATCTGAATTTTATCATCTCTCATTATTTCAATAATCTTGAAATCAAAAATATTTTTGACACGATTTATATCCTCTTCAAAATTTATAATTCGGTTTTCACTTTTTGTAATTGACAAATTGACATGACAAACTTGGACGCTAACTCAAAAAACAAAAAATTCAAAAAAGTAAATAATTTACTTTTCTTAAAACGTAAATCTTAATCTTATGAAAAATCCTGTGTCCGGCTTGTAAACTTGTAATCTTTTAAATTCCAATTCACGTCCGGTTGTGCATCCGGTTTCTACGCTGAATGTTATTCCGCTTGTGTAACGATGTTCGTAACCGATCATGAAACGAAAATCATGATAGTCAATCTCGTATTCTGTACTCTTGTTCACGTAATAAAATGAACCGCTGCCAAGTTCCATTCCGCAATAAATCCATCTCGTGAAATTTTGTCTTGAGTTTATATTAAATTGGTCAAAACAATTCAGCCGCCTCGCAATTCGCATTATCGGGAAAAGCAATTCAACATTGACATCAGGATTAGGCGTCCAAATCAAACCGCCAATCGGTAACCAATTGTACTCGTCACTGCGATCAAGATACGCAACTCCAAGAATCAATTTTAAACGCGGATTAAAATTCCAGATTGCAGCAATATGAGCAGGATAACGCATCGACTTGCTCGAATTGCCTTCAAACGTTCCGCTATACAAAACTGAAACCGCTAAGTCAAATGATAACTTCTTCTCAATAACAGGAAATAACCAACGAAAATCTACACCGGTAGTATAAGAATCAATTGCGTCTGAAAATTTGTAGTTGAACCGCTTGTGGCTAAACGACGGCGTGATAATCAACGGAGATTTTTCAGTGGGCAATGGAAAAGCGAATACGAGTGAAATATCTGATTGTATTAAACCTAATCCTTCATCTCCGCCTTCAGGTATCCACATTGAACTGCAATTTAATTTTTGAAAAATACTGTTTCGCCGCCCGTTTTGCGCAATATTCGACAAATATAAATCGCCAACTTCCTTTGACGGAATCAACTGTATTCCTTCCGTCTGCTCAATATATTTGTCCGCATCAATTACTACTTCAGGCATGATATTCAAATGCGAAAACGCGCCGGTTTCTGATTCACTCGGATACGGTAAACTTGTTGCAGTATTAAACGAATCCGCATTAGTCAACACGCAAAATCCAATCGTCAACCCAAAAATTATTACAGATAAAAATAAATCACAAATTGTCAATTTCATTTTCGTCTCAAAAAATCTCTTTCATTTCAATAATTTTAAACTACTCACACTCTAACTTTCCCTTGCCGCCGCCTGCTTACCTATCGGAAAGCAGGCTTTTACGCTCTTGAGTCACGTAATTTATAGTACGAAAAGTATCAATACCGAATCAGTTGGCAAGTATTACTTGAACAATTTAGAATTGTTTTTGGTATAGTTTAATTAAAAATCAATTCCTAGTTTAAGATAAAAAACCGAACGCGGCGAAAGCCATTTATATCCACGAGAGTACAATTCACGATCAAAACTTCCACCCAACTCAATAAATCCGTTTATTTGATTATTCCATTGAAAGTCGCAACCTGCGCCGATTTTAATATCGTTATAATCTGTTTCGCCGGTGTGTTGCCAACGCCAACTCTCACCACCTAATTCACCTTGAATATACCCCCACGCCGTAAGCCGCCCATCCGCCCAAATACGCTTGGAAATTTTCGGCTTCGGAAACACAATATAAAATAACCAATCATCACGCGGAATCCATTCAAATCCAGCGACCGGCAACATCTTGTAACGTTGCCGATCCATGTAACGCCCGCCGGCAATAATATTGAATTGTTGCGAGATGCGGAACTTGCCTATAACTTCGCCTTGATAACGCAACGCATCCGAATTTATCCGCTTAAAATCAGAATACGCCCCAAAACGAAACCACGATTCAAGCGAAAAAAACTCCGTAATTTGAGGCTTTATTCCAAAATCAATATACGCCGCAAATCCATTCGCATGCACATCAACATTGCCCGGTCCATTCCACCAAAACAAACTTCCGCCCGGCGCAATATAAACCGCCCCCGAACCGCCCGAACCGGTTTGATAATCAGGAATGAATCTACACGGAATCGCAAATTGCATTCTTATATCAAGCTCCTGCATTCCAAACGAATTTATACTTTCACTATTGCCGCGCGGAATGTATTGATAACCAACATGTGTTGCTTCACGGAATTTCTTCATAGTAGTTACTGTTTCAGGAAAAAAATTATCAAAACTGCCGCCTGAAGATGTTCCAGAATAATTTGAATAAGCGCCGGTATAATTTGAAGTATTACTTGAGGTCGAAATCGTATCAATAATTGCATAAGGATCAAATTGAGACGTGTACGAAGTAGTTGATGGCGGAGCTTCAGTTGTTGCAGGCGGATTGATCGGCGCAGGCGTAAGATTTTGCGCAACATAATATTGATTAGCAAAATTAACGCCGGACGTATTTGAACTGTAATTACCGGATTCAATTATCGCAAGAGAACCTGCACCGCTGTAGAGACGCGCACCATCACTCGTTTGGGCAATTATTGTTGCGCAAAATATTAGAAATAAGCATAACTCAAATATTACGCTGAATAATTGAATAAAAAAACAGTTTGTCTTGTGTATAAAAATCATAAATTTCGGAAGCCAATATATTGAACCACAATATGATGATTAAATTCAGGATATATGTTCGTACTATAAATTGCAATGACTCAAGAGCGTAAAAGCCTTTCCGATAGGTAAGCAGGCGGCGGTAAACGAAATTAAAGTGCGAACAATTTATAATTTTCGGAATGCAATATTTTTTGAACGTAAAACGGAATAAAATTTACGCCGTTATATGTTCGTGTGATTATTTCCGTATGAAATACTGTAGAAATAAATTATTAGCCTTGCTGTTACATTCCATATTTGATGAGTACATCCAAAACTGCAGTCAGTCTAGTTTCACGATTGAATATTATATATGCGAGGGATACAATATTTCGCGTTTTATGTCAAGACGAGTTTTTTCAATTTTGAGGTAAATTGTACGAGATACCTTGCAAAATGTAATTTTTTTGAACTGTTCACACCTTAAATTTCGCTTACCGCCGCCTGATTACCTATCGGAAAGCAGGCTTTTACACTTTTGAGCCGTGCAGTTTATAGTACGAACAGTTTACGAAAGAATTTTTACGAATTTATTAGACCTTTTCGCTAACCTGTAGGAGACCACCCCTGACCCCTCCGAAGGCTGGGAATTATTCGCCTCACTCGGAGGCGTCTTCTTATTCGCCTCACTCGGAGGCATCTTCTTATTCCCCTCCTTCGGAGGGGTTAGGGGTGGTCTCGGAGGAGTTAAAGGCGGTTTTTCGTTGTAGGTTTTTTGTTGCGTTGATGTATTTTTAGGTTAGAGAAAAGGT
>JAITDV010000435.1 GCA_031282385.1 Planctomycetaceae bacterium
TTCCGCCACAAGAAGCCTTGCAAATCCCATTCGAAGGCGGTTTAACTCTTCTGAATGAATTGTGTCAGGAAGATTTGGATATTAATAAAAAATTCCGACTCATGGATTCCGCCGCACAATTCGTCAATACCTACGAAGTCCCCAAATATGCCGACAATAAAATTCATAAAAAATCAGACCGCTTCACAGAATACGACAGAATCCGTCTCAGTGCGTATGTTTTGGAAGAATATGAATGACAATTTTGTATTCAATTAACATCAAACAAATTTTGTAACTCTACGGCAGACTTCGATACAAGGTTTTCTTATCTTTGTCATCGCTTTCGTTTTTTACACCGTCTTTTTCAGATTATTTTGTAACAATATCATTGGTAATTTCTTCCACCAATTTATCTTTGGTGTTTTTAATTGCTTTCTCTTTTTCTTCCTTTTCGGAAAGTTTCGTTAAAACCGCATTGGTAATCTTTTTAATAATTTCCGTTTCGGTATTAGTCGATTTTCATTCTTCAGATTTCTCATTTGTAACCCCAAAAACCAGCAAGACTGGTCGCATTTGCGATTTCTGCTAAAAGTGTTTCATATTCGGTCCTAGAATTATTCTCCATCTATCGTAAAACTTACAAGATATTAATAACGTCAAATAACGTAAAACGCGACAGACTATAACACAATAAAAAATTTGTGTGTTTTAGAATTTCAAAAATTTTGAAATATTTACCCAAGCCAAAAAAACAGATAAAAATTAGTAATCCGAACATAGTAAATATTCTGTTTTTATGTACCACAAGTTATCGGAGCATTATGCCTGTTAGTTTAAGATTTAGTAAGAAAAATTTTAAATATAAATTTCGGTTTTGACTTTTGTATGAGACATAAAGGGCAAAAAAGACACGAAAAATATCTGTAAATATTCAGTCACGGTATGCGCGCAATCCAATTGTTTAGGGATTAGGGAGGTTGTTATTTTGTATCATTTCTTTCGATTGCAGAGAATTGCTCTAACTGAACTTTTGCAAAATGGCGTTTAACACTATAAATTTAAGTGTGAAATGTTTATCAAATTACTATTTTTTTTTGATGCATTATTGTAACAATAATTATGTTAGTCAAAAATAAAAATCGTATCTATTCAGTCGGCAGCTCTACGTGAAAAAAATTTATAGTAGTCGGCAGCGCAGTTACGTGCTTAAAACGGTCATGTTTTTAACCACCCCTAACCCCTCCAAAGGAGGGGAATTTAATGTTCCAGGTCTTTGGAGGTGAATTTAATTTTCCCCTCCTCTGGAGAGGTTAGGGGTGGTTTATTAATACGGCTGAATAGTTACGTTTATTTTGGAGTGCTGCTTTTTTGTCTGCTTCGTTCCTGTTCCCTGATTTTTGTTATATTATTGCACCAAATATTATTTTTCTGAAAATGATATGCCGTAAAACAAGGGTTTCATAAATTCCGTTTCAATAATTTCTGTATCTTTTTGGTTCAAAATATATGCCGAAATTGAGTAAGATTTAGTCATCAACTCTTTTAATAAAAGTTGTTATGAATTTTGCAAAAGTCCAGTTATAAGTTCCCTTAACTCAAAACGAAAATTCCACTGAAATATTGCAAAAAAGAGTATATCATTATGTTTCGAATTGTTTTGATAATTGTTTTTCTTTTTCCAATTCGTATTCCAGATCGTCTAAAGAGTTTTTTATTTTTCGTAATTCTTCATTGGTCAATTTTATTCCGCCATAACGGACATCATAATACGCATTCAATACAAACGACGTCAATTCAAACGGACTAATTGTACGTATATACTCAAGCGGAGTTTCATACGGGTATCTTGGACGACTATATTTTGTAAGCAAACGTTCCATTCTCAAGTAAAAATCAACCGTTGCTCCTCTCCGTTTTTCACCTGTTTGCTTCCACATTAATAGCCGAAACACACGTAAAATAAGTAACCCAACAAATACCAAAAATAACACCATCAACACAACCGTAATTCCTAAAAGTAAGCGATCCCGCATTTGCCAAGTTACGTTGCCGCCGCTGAAAAGCAGCGACTTATAATGATTGATTACTGCGGGAATCGCTTGACGCCAAAACTCTACGTCGAAAATCATATTGTACAAATATTGCCCTGAATCCCAAACCGGTTTGTAAACCCATTCCGTTTGACGTTCTGAATTCATATTCAAAACGCCGTAATTCCACAAGTCTTTCACCATGTTTACAAGATCAGTCAAGCCGAATGAGAATCTTGTTATAAGCGTATCTTCCGTAGAATACGGCGTCGGATCAAGACATAACCAACCTCCGCGCATCCACCAAAACGGATTATGTTCATTTTTTGTACGCTTATTATTTTTGTTGAAATTGTTGTTTGCCCGTGTCAAATCAGACGGCAAACATTCATGCGGAATAAACGCTTCTACCCACGAATGCGCATCCGATTGCCGAATCATACATCCGACTTCATTTGAGGCAAGTTTTATACCTTCAGTTTTAAAACCAACAATCACCCTCGCCCCAATCCCGACACTTCGTAACATTATCGCAAGCGCACCGGCAAAATATTCACAATGCCCATAATTATTTTTTGTAATAAAATCTTCAAGAGGATCAAGATCATAATCACGTTTTGTCCCGCCAAGTTTATAACGGAATTTATTTGATTCTAAAAATTGGCGTTCAAGATATTTTGCTCTTCCGATTACATCTTCTTGCGGCAGTCCTGATTCGCGGTTCCATTTTTTCGCAAGCGCAATCAACTCTTCCAATCCCCTGTTCGGTATTTGTAACATATCGTCTATCGTGATCGGTTCCTGACATGGAATCAGTTGACTTTGATTACCTTTTTTGAAACCGGTGCAGTAAATTTGCCTGCTCTGCCGTGAACCATGCAACCTCATCTCATGTAAACTGCCGTGAGAATAAGTCAATATTCCACGTCTGCCGCTGGTTTCATCTGCCGTAAAAAACGGCCATGGCGCAAAAAATACCGAAGTATCAAGCGGTTGAATTGACATATTTAGTTGAACTAGATCGTTGCCGTCTTCAAAAAATAATTCATCACCATCTCCAACCTCAACAATTTCTCCCGGGCGTACTCCAAAAAGCGGATGCATGAAAAACATGCGTGAACGTCTTGCCGACATCTGTTGACGTTCTTCCAACGGCGCTTTCTCGATTTCATTCAATGTCGGTCGTCGAAATTCCCAACCAGACCGATTACGTTCTCCGCGTCTAATACGTTGTTCGGGGCGAGTTTCGTCCGATGTTTTGGAATTTTCTTTGTTATTGTTGTTATTCTGTGTTTTATTTAATTTGTCGTTATTTGATTCATCTGGGTTGTCCGTCGTAATTCTGCCGCCGTAAAGATTATTAATATAAATGTTGGTGCTGTTATTTATCGTTTCAATAATTGTCGCCAAAGGATTCTTCATATCAGTTGAAATTTTTTCTTTGTTCATTCGTCTGTTGGCGTATTCGTTCATAATTTGCGACATAACGGGTTGTTCATCTTGCGGATTCCAGATTCCGTTTGAGTATTTTGCCAACGCAATTCCGCGAAAATATAACGGCGCACCTTCAATTTCATTGTATGGACTCAAGATTGCATCGCTTGCGGGAATGTTGTTATCAGACACTTTATTGAACCGTACAGTCATAATTTCGTTGTGATACGGTAAAATTGAACCAAGCGAACCGAGCCGGATTTCTTCACGAAAACCAATTGCGCCGACACGCGGAATGAATGCCGCTTCCCAACGCGAGTTGCCAAATGTCCAATTGATTTGCCAGAAATCAATTTTGCCAATTCGCGGAATAAGAAAAAACAAAAAAACCGTAATCAACACAACCCCAAATGTACTCCTAAACAACCTGAAAAAAAGCTCACTCCAACCGCCCGCAAACCCCAAAGGATACATCGTACCCGCAGAAAATGCAGGATGTTCATTGAAAAACGGATAACGACTATTAGGAGTAGTTTCTTTTTTGTTATTATTGTTTTCGTTTTTACGGCGTTTTTTTGAACGTCTATTTGGGCGGATTGGAGCTTGTACCCAAGTTCTTTCGGCAATTACGCCGTTATCATCTAATTGATTATTGGCGGATGTGTGTTTAAGTTTGGCGTTGTTGGTTTGGGAGTTGGTTTCTTTGGCAAAAACAGCGAAAAATTTGCGCAAAATATCCCAACTTTCATTTTGTTGTTGTCGGTTTTGTTTTTCCTTTTCGGATTCCATTTCAAATGAGTTTTTATCATAAGGTTTACGCGGCGAAAACGACATCGCAAGCGCAATAGGTCCAGTAAAAAGAGTAACCAACGCCAATCTGACAAGACGTCCGTAATCTTGACGCGCAGCTATTTCTTCTCGGACAATTTCGTAAAGTGACGGCGCAAAAGAATGGTGTTGGTAATACAAATTTTCGTTGCGCAAAAAAACAAGCGCGAGAGTACAGAGACCGGCAAAAAGATAAATAATCAAAAGAACGCCGAAAATCATATTTTGTTGCATTGCGGATGCGACCAATACTTGCAGCAACGAAATCAACAAAATTTGCCAACAGAGTTTACTTTCTTTTTCACGAAACAGAAGCACTATTTCAACAAAAACAAGCGTACGAACAATTGAGATAGCCAATGCTTCCCCCCAATTCCGTAGAATATCGCCGATTGTAAAAAATACGATTGTGAGAATCAACACGTTGACTGTCCAATCGCCAAGCCGAATCAGACGTTTATAATCCGTAATATAAAGACTCAAACAAGCCGCAACAAGCATAAGGATCGGCAAAAAAATATCATCCTGACCAACCCCAAGCATCAATGTTGACAGACAAGGCATCACACTCAACATTATTGCAAGATTAAAAAAAGAACGCATATAATAAATCATAAATTAAAAAACGAAATTCGTACCCAATAAATATTAGATATAAGATATACTATACATACTATTAGGATCGTGCCAAATTCTAAACTCGTCCACAAATTTGCACGCAATTTCAAATTGACTTTAAACTGTTCGCACTTTAATTTCCTTTGCCGTCCCCTGGTTAGGTATTGGAAATCAGGCTTTTACGCTTTTATGTTGCGCAATTTATGGTACGAACAGTATATTTGTGTTAATTTGTATCAAGTTAATTTTTGTATCAATTTCGTCGATAGTATGAATTAATTATCAAGACTTGTCAATCCTAATAATTAGACCTTTTCGATAACCTGTAGGAAACCACCCCCGACCCCTCCGAAGGAGGGGAATTATTCCCCTCCTTCGGAGGGGTTAGAGGTGGTCTCGGAGGAGTTAAAGGCGGTTTTTCGTTGTAGATTTTTTGTTGCGTTAATGTATTTTAGGTTAGAAAAAAGGTCTATTACAAATCTGCCGGAAATAAAACCCTAACTTCCCTATTCTAAATTCCAAATCTTGATCTCAATTCTGACTTTGCGGAGTTGCGAAATTCAACTTCCCCCCCGCTTGTAAGAATATGTAATTCTGATAAACTTTCAACCCGTTCGGTTTTCCGATACTGACGAATATTAAAAACAATGTGGAGGTAAATTTAGTAATGACTTCATTTACGAAAGAAGAAAAACAAGAGCTTATCCGGCAATTTGAACGCACTGCCGGAGACACAGGTTCTTCAGAGGTACAGATTGCTATTCTCACAAAAAGAATAAACCTTTTGACAGAACACCTCAAAACATGCAAGCGGGATTACGCAAGTCAACGCGGACTAATGCAAATGGTTAGCCGCAGACGGCGACTTCTGGATTATCTCAAAAATCGAATTCCGCAACGTTATGTTGATATTATACAAAAACTCGGTATTCGTAGATAATTTTTGTTACAAAAAATACATATTGCAACAACCGAATAATTTGAATATTGTAACAAAAGTTAATTTAATATAATAAACAGCAAAAATATACCGTAAAGTAACATCTTGACCTCTCTATTGGGTTGAAACTGTTCGTGTTTGGGTTTCCGGTAACTTGTGTAAGTTGACCTGACAGAAAGTTTGCTTTAATGTCCTTGTACCGCTGAATTCTAATGTATATTCGGTATAACGGATTTTCGGTGTGGTTTGATAGGCGTTTTATATTTTTTTTGTTATGGAAGTTGCATCGGAGTTGTAGGTGTAAGTATATGATTGTATTAGTGTATTTAAAAAATTCCGTCTTGGTTTTATGATATGTTGGCAAGATAGTGAATAGTTTAAAATCGTTTGTTTGAAATCAATTTAAGAAAATTTAGGGCTTTTTGAAAAGCATAAGAAGGACATTAGTTTAAGTAATGAAAGTTAGAGTAGAAAAGAAGATAGGTAATGGTACGCTTTGGATTGAGACTGGAGAGTTGGCAAAGCAGGCGGCTGGTAGTGTTTTAATTGGATATGACGATACTGTTGTACTTTGTGCCGCGACAACAGGCGCGAGCAGACCCGGCACTGATTTTTTTCCGTTGACATGTGATTATCGAGAACGTACTGCGGCGGCGGGTAAGTTTCCGGGCGGCTTTATAAAACGTGAAGGACGACCGGGTCTAAAAGAGATTCTCACAGCAAGGTTAATCGACCGACCTTTGCGACCCCTTTTTCCCAAGGGATTCTTTAACGAAGTACAAATTCAATCCTTTGTCATGGCTTGTGACAAAACTATCGACCCAGATGTGTTGGCGATGAATGGTTCTGCGGCGGCGGTTGCGGTTTCATCTCTTCCATTTGATGGTCCTTTGGCGTCGATTCGGTTGGGTTATATTGGTGAAGTATTTGTACCGTTTCCAACATTAGAGCAACTTGAGGAAAGTGAACTTGATCTGATTGTTTCCGGCAATCGTGAAAGTATTATTATGATAGAAGGTTTTGCTCGAGAGTTGCCGGAAGACAAGATGCTGGAAGCGTTGGAAGTCGCGCATAGTTATATTCGTGAAATTGTTGATTTGCAACAGGAATTGGTTGACAAAGTTAATCCGCAAAAAATAACTTTCACCGAGCCTGCATTTGAGAAACTTTATGAGGCGCTCAAAGAAAAATATTATGACGCATTTTGGAAGGCAAAACGGACGCCTGGTAAACTTGACCGCAATGGGGCTTGTTCTTTGCTTAAATCTGAAGCACGTGCGCAATTTTTTCCGACTGCCCCATCTAAAAATGTACCAAGTCAAACGGTGGCAACGGATGATGTTGACGAAGAGGCGGTGGAACTTGATCCGGTAGTTGAGGCGAAGCCTGAGTGGGATGTTGATTTGTTTGATATTGCGTGGGGCGAGCTTGAGGAGCGGGTTGTGCGAGATCAGATTCTTTCGGGAACGCGTCCTGATGGCCGCGGAATGAAAGATATTCGCGATATTGAGTGTAGGATTGGGGTTTTGCCGCGAGTACATGGTTCGGCGGTTTTTCAACGCGGAGAGACACAAGCGTTGATTACAGTTACTTTGGGAACGGCGAAAGACGAACAACGAGTTGATGGGCTTTTTGATGAGTACTCAAAGAAATTTATGCTTGACTATAATTTCCCAAGCTTTTCAGTTGGCGAGTGCAAGCCGATTCGCGGACCTGGCAGACGTGAGTATGGGCATGGCGCGTTAGCTGAACGCAGCGTCAAGCCGGTGATTCCTGATCCGGCGGAATTTCCCTATACAATCAGGGTTGTTTCGGATATTTTGGAGTCGAATGGTTCAAGTTCAATGGCAACAGTTTGCGGTTCTACATTGGGATTGATGGCGGCGGGTGTTCCGATAACGAATCCAGTTGCGGGGATTTCGGTAGGTTTAGTCAAGGAATCGGCGGAGCGTTGGGTGTTGCTGACAGACATAATGGGCGATGAGGATCACTTCGGCGACATGGATTTCAAAATTGCCGGTTCGCAAATTGGGATAACGGGTATTCAACTTGACTTGAAGATTGCGGGAATAAGTCAGGAAATTATCAGGACAACTTTGGCTCAAAGCCGTGAGGCGCGAATAAATATTTTGCGTAAAATGTTGATGGCGATTCCTAGACCTGCGGAAGATATTTCGGTTTATGCGCCGCGGATGTTGAAGACGCATATTGATCCGGACAAGATTGGGTTGTTGATTGGACCTGGTGGCAAGACGATACGCGGAATTCAAGAACGGACGGGCGCGTCGATTGATATTGAGAACGACGGTACGGTTTCGGTTGCGGCGGCGGAGGAAGCAAGTGCAAACGCAGCAATGAATGAGATTTTAGCGTTGACGGGTTCGGTCGAAATAGGCAAAGTTTATGAAGGACAAGTAACAAGTATTAAAGAGTTCGGAGCGTTTATTGAAATATTACCGGGCAGAGATGGACTTTGTCATATAAGTGAACTTTCGGACGAATATGTTGATAATATTCATAATCTGGTTAAAATTGGTGATCGTTTTCTTGTCAAGGTAATCTCAGTTGATGATCACGACCGAATCAAATTGAGTAGAAAAGCCGCAATACGCGACGGCGAATAATGTAAATTGTTACCTTGTTGCCGTCATATTTTTTGTAAAACAAGAATGAAGCGGCAACTCGGTAGCGGATTTGAATTTGATATACTCTTTATACTTTAAAATTCTGTAAATTAAAAAAGCGTTAAAGCAGGCTTTCCGACTAATGCCGCTGTCGCATAATAGACTGGCTCAAGACTACGCACAAGAAAATTTCATGTTGTTTGACAAAGACGGAGAACAATGTTGGAGAGAGTGCGTGAGAACTAATGAATGGTTTTTGTTGACG
>JAITDV010000443.1 GCA_031282385.1 Planctomycetaceae bacterium
TAACCTAAAAATACATCAACGCAACAAAAAAACTACAACGAAAAACCGCCTTTAACTCCTCCGAGACCACCCCTAACCCCTCCGAAGGAGGGGAATAAGAAGACGCCTCCGAAGGAGGCAAATTATTCCCCTCCTTCGGAGGAGTCAGGGGTGGTCTTCCTACAGGTTAGCGAAAAGGTCTATTGGAAAGCAGGCTTTTACGCTCTTGAATTACCTAATATACAGTACGGGCAGTATAGAATTTCTCAGTTTTATTTTTGGTTGTTGGGTCTTTAATGATTGTGAGGATTGTAACGATGGCGTAGCGAAAAAAAACTTTATATTTGGAAAATTTTATTAAGATTATCCAAAATTGCCTATCGGTGTAACCTAAACTATCAAGGATACGTCAAAACTCCGTGCGTTTTGAATTTTGGCAAATCCTAAAATTCATTTTGTCCGTGTGTTTTTGTGAAATTTTATGCTAAATTTATTTTTTTATTTGTGTCAATATACTGTTCGTACTATAAATTGCGTGACTCAAGAGCGTAAAAGCCTGTTTTCCGATAGGTAAGCTGGCGGCGGTAAAAGAAAATTCAAGTGTGAACAGCTTAAAATTTAGTAATATTATAAACTATAGACCTTTTCTCTAACCTAAAAATACATCAACGCAACAAAAAACCTACAGCAAAAAACCGCCTTTAACTCCTCCGAGACCACCCCTAACCTCTCCGAAGTAGGGGTCAGGGGTGGTCTCCTACAGGTTAGCGAAAAGGTCTTATTTATATTTTCAATTTCATTTACAGTTGCCTGTTTACTTATCGGAAGCAGTTTTTTACGTTCTTAACTCACACAAGTTATTGGACTAACAGTATAAAAGAATAAACAAAATGACGAACTTCATTTTTCCAATCAATCAGCAGTATAAAAACAACCTGCTTGCAGGGCTGGTGTTTTTTTGCGCGATTGCGGCGATTAGTGTTGTTGGTTGTCAGAGTCTTCCGCGAAGCGGGATTGATCGCAGTGGTGATCGTCTTTTTGATTCTTGTCCGTTGCAAGATGTGTTACCTAAAGATTGTCGTTTATTTGGGCAAGGTCAAAATCAAAATTCTACGGCGTCATCTCCGGTTTCTATTCCGAATAGTACGCCATCAAGTGCTCCCGCCAATTTGCCGTCAACTCCATCGTTATCGACTTCGATGCCGTCGTCAAATTTACCCGGCAATTTTGGCTCGTCGTCTGCCGGTACTTCAACAATTCCAAATTACGGTTCAACTTCAACAGCAGTTAATCCAAATATTCACGGTGTTAATACGGCGGTTGTGCCGGTTGAAAATGCAAACGGATTGCGACCTTGTTTTGAAGAGAGCGGCGGTTATGTAGTTGCAACGGGAGCAATAGAACGTCCGGCGTTGTTGGTTTCGCCAATTGAACAAATTGCGCCGGTTGGGAGTGAAGTTGTTTTGATTGCTAGTTATTTGGGGCGGCGTGATCGTCTTGTTACCAATGAGAAAGTTGAATGGAATTTGGAAGGCGTTGGGAGTTTTTTGAAATACGATCAAGGGTCGCATTGTGATCCGTTAATGGGCGATTTTGTCAAAGCGCGAAAAATAACAGAGCGATTTGTTGTTACGAAAACGAGTCGTTTTTTTCAGACGTTGAATCGAGGTACACCTGAAACTCGTGATGATTTGCATATTTTGCAAGGTCAAACTTGGGTTTCGATTAATTCATTGCGTGAAGGAACAACACATGTTACGGCATTTGCACCGTCGCTTTCGGACTGGTCGCGGCGAACAATGTTTGGTTTAATTCATTGGGTTGATGCGCAATGGGTGATGCCGGTTTTACCGATTGCGTCTGTTGGTGAAAGTCGTGTTTTGACAACGAGTGTTTTGCGGCGGACAAATGGTCAACCGCGTCAAGGTTGGATTGTGCGTTATGAGATTGTTAGTGGACCGGCGGCGGGATTGGGGGCAACGATGGCGCAGATTCAAGAAGTTACAACGGATATTTCGGGGCAAGCATCTGTGATTTTATCGCAACGTGAACCGCAAAACGGAACGAATACAATTTCTGTACAAATAATACGTCCGGGCAGTGGAGTTGGCGGTCAAGATAGTGTGGCGGCTGGAGACAAACGAATTACTGTAGGTTATGAAACATTGCGGCAAACTTGGGGCGGCAATGCCGGAGTGCGTGTAAGTATGAAAGGACCGGAACGCGGTAATATCGGCGAAGATTTGCCGTACAAAATTATTGTTACGAATAATACTGCCAACAAAGCGGAAGGCGTGTTGACGTTATCGATTCCGCCTGTTGCCGGATATGTGCGTAGTGTGCCGCCTATTTATTCGCAAACAGGTCAGATTTTGTATTGGAATGTAGAAATTCCGGCGAAGAGTTCGGCTAATGTTGATGTAGTGTTGCGTCAAGGAGTTAGTGGCAGAATGATGCTTGGGACAAGTTTTACGCCAAATGGAAAAGTGAATATTACGGGCGAGATGACAACCGGCGGATCAAATTTGAGTTCGGGAACGAATCCAGTTTATCCGAATACGGGTTCTTTACCGCGTGATGCGGCTTCGGTTGCACCGGTGTTACCCAGCGGCGTATCGGGAAATGCAACAAAATTAGGCGATACGGCATCAACATGGGGAGATGCGGTTACGTTACCAGGAGCACCAACAAACAATAACACAAATCCAATAGTTGATACCGGCGGTAAATTTGATCACTTGCAACTGGGAATTATCGTCAACCCTAATACTGTTTTGAAAGTGGACAAAGAGTTTGAGATTTTATTAACTTTGGAAAACAAGGGTACGGTTGATGTTGGAGATGTGGCGTTACGGATACCTATCCCGTTGGAATTACGAAATTTAGAGAAATACAATTTCAAAGGTCCTAGAGAGTTGCGGGACAATCGAACAATTGAAATAGATCGGAACAGTTTTAATATTTTGCAAAAGGTTGGCGTGATTGGGGCAGGCAAATCTGTTACAATGCAAATAGGTTTTCCGAAATTATTACCGGCAGGTTATTCAGTTGTCGGCGAATTACTAATCAACAATAAATTAGTAAAACGAACTCCGCCATTAAGAGTAAAAGCAGATCAATAAAATATCATTGCACAAGAACACATCATTAGACCTTTTCGCTAACCTGTAGGAGACCGCCCCTGACCCCTCCGAAGGTGGGGAATTATTCCCCTCTCTCGGAGGCGTCGGCTTATTCCCCTCCTTCGGAAGGATTTTCTTATTCCCATCCTTCGGAGGGGGTAGGGGTGGTCTCGGAGGAGTTAAAGGCGGTTTTTTGTTGCGTTGATGTATTTTTAGGTTAGAGAAAAGGTCTAATATGTTTGATAGAAAACACACGACTGAATAGTTACAAATATATTTTCTTTCTCAGTGGTAAAAATAAATTATTAGAGATGCCCTTTATCTAAAACACTTTCATATTGTGTTGTTATTTTTGTCGTTTTTGGATTACATGCAACTCGAGGCTTGATAGTTACTTCTCAAGTTTGATCTGTTACAAATTGGATTTTTTCGTTTTTAATTTAGTTACAAAACGAAAAAACCAACTTGTAACAGAATAGAAAGAATTAACTAATCGTTTGAAAATGATGCGAACAGTTGCAAGACGTACCAGAAAAGAAGTACGACAGATGCAAATAAAGCAAGTGCAGCGGCAACATGTTGATCTGTACGGTAATGATGCAACACATTTGAAGTATCATATAAAATGTAACCGCAAGCAAGCGCGATTCCAAAATACATTAATATCGGACCTAATGAAAATCCGAATATTGGGCAAAATACTATTGCACCTAACAACGCAAATCCGCCGAAAAACAACGCTGTTCTTAAAAACGAAAAGTCTGTCCGCGTCAAAAAGACCGCAATTGTCATCAACCCGAAAAGTCCGCCTGTTGCAATTCCGGCTGAATAAATCAAATTCAATCCGCCTTTGTCGACATGTTGTGCTAACCAGAGCAACGGCAATAAAATAATTGATTGAGCGGCAATATACAATCCTAATCCGAGATGCTGTGTTAGTGAACTTGTTGAGCTATTTGCCCAGGCGTTGGCTACTGTGCTGACTCCCATAAAAAGGAGGAGAACAATTATCCAACTAATTGGCGTTCCTACCATTAACTTGATCAACCCTTGTGCGTCAATCGTGTTGAACAGAACAATCTCAATTCCAATAAGCGTGAATATTGCGCCGAGGACGTAGAGATACGTTTTAGTGATAAAACCTATACGGGCGTCAGCATCGGCAAACTCTGCTGTTATGCCTGTGTAGTTATCAATTGTTCCGTATTTGTTTAGGTTATTTGAGTTCATTGAAAAAACCTCCTTAACTAAAACCTGTTTTTTTGTGTATGCCTGCGTATGGCAACCCACCACACTATAATACTTCGATACACATTGAAATTTTCGGCAACACAAAAATATCACCACCGGTTTCCCGAAGTAAACCTGCGTATGTTGCCAAAATATACTTCACAAAATTTACATGTGAACGGTATTAAAATCCACCAAGCACACGATGTAATTTTAGCATATTGATTCCAACCCGCAATCCACACCACCTATAAAAAATTAATCGCCAACTCTTCTACCTCACTCTCAAAAATCAAACCATATACCAATACCGAATTTATTTTCGCGTCCGGCATATAAATGTTCGTATTGATCGCTGATTCCGCGAAAGTATTGGAAACCGATTCGGAATAATCGTCCTTCGTTGTTTCGCCATTGCAAACCGGCTTGGATTGTGATATTGCCGTCGTAATTTTGTTCCTCCAACAGTTGGACATTGACGGCAATAAACGGCGAATATGAAAAATTAACAAGCGGATAAGGCGAGCTGTATTCTGCGCCGAATTGGAAATGCCACGGCTTTGTGAGCTCGCCGAGCCAAGTTGAATAATCTATTTCAAAGTAAATTCTTGTCGATGGATTTATACGGTATGCAAGACCAAGTAAGATCGATTCACGAACATAATTTATCCTTTTATGAGGCAACCCGTTTTGCGTAAGACGAATCATTCGTTCATCGCCAAGATGCGAGCTGACGTGAAAATAACCGGTACGAAATTGCCAGATTTTATTGCCAAAAGTTATAGGCAACGAAAATCGGTAATCCATTGCATCCATGTCGCGTTCGTTTTCGTAATCCATTCTCAAATGTGCGGAAGCTTCTACTTCGATTTGTATTCCTTCGGGAAATATCGTGTCGTGAGTGCCGTACCTAAACAATCCGGCATTGCCGCCAACTGTTGCGTCCCATATCGTTCCAAGATCGCGATCATTGTCCCACGCAATTCCCAATCGACTTTCGTTGACTCCTGCAAGGTAACTTTGATAAATTCGTCCAGCAGGCAACAATTGATAACTCCATGTGCGATGTTGTGCGCGGCTTTCTGTTATTTCGTTACAAAAAATATCGCCGGCGTTATTGGAGTTAGTTGTGTTGGAGGTGATAGAGTCGATGGGCAAAATAGGATGAGCAGACGGCGCAGATTCCCAATCAAGACGCAATGACGGCAACTCAGATGCTTGACAGGACAAAAAAACTTTACCGGAAATTTCTACCGTGATACTTGCAACCAGAAACATAACCAAAAGAAATTTTACTGCAAGAAAATTGCAGCTCAAACTACGGTAAGATTTCTGTAAATTATTTGTTTTTAAATTGTGGATAATTCGCACAGGATCATTTGTAGGAGGATTTATTTTTACATTTTTATTTTGCCGGATAATTTGTGATTGGTGTAATTTGTATATTTCCCCAACAATAACCGACCAACAGTATTTTTTACAACATACGCTACGCCATGACAAGCAACTACTAATTTTAACGAGGTTTTCAGTTAACATTTTGGGGCAATTTGAATTTATACTGTGCATACTATAAATTACGTGATTCAAGTACGTAAAAGCCTGTTTTCCGATTGGTGAGCAAACGGCGGTAAGGGAAATTTAAAGTGTGAACAGATTAAAACGTTAATCGTTGCAATAAATCGAAAATATTACAAACTCTTGAGAAAGACAATCAGGGATTTATTATCGGATAATATCAATTTCCAAATAATAGATCAATAGAGTTTTTTGAATTTTGAATTGATTTCTAGAAAAATTGTAACTATCAGGTAGAGCTAGTGAACCTGCGAATTTGGGCAAGGTTGAATTATTAAACAGTTCATTAGACCTTTTCTCTAACCTAAAAATACATCAACGCAACAAAAAAACTACAACAAAAAACCGCCTTTAACTCCTCCGAGACCACCTCTAACCCCTCCGAAAGAGGGGAATAATTCCTCTCCTTCGGAGGGGTCAGGGGTGGTCTCCTACAGGTTAGCGAAAAGATCTACTCTTTAGATTTCATTCACCGTCGCCTGTTTACCTATCGGAAAGCAGGCTTTTACGCTTTTGAGTCGCGCAATTTTACGAACAGTATATGAACATCAATAATCTCTGCGTATTTTATTTCATTTGACAATTGATTTTCGTTTTAAGCAATTATTCAATTATCGCGTATTGCAAAATATACGTAATTTACGGATAAAAAAGTGAGATAACAAAAAAATGTTTTATTTATTCTGATATTATCCGATTCCGATTATTGTGCAATTACAGACTTTATGTTTGGATTTTATTTGAAAAATTTTGACTTACATTTTCGGTTGCGTTTGTAGATTTAAGTTTTAAACTGTTCAAACTTGAATTTTCATTTACCTTCGCCTGCTTACTTATCAGAAGCAGGCTTTTACGCTTTTGAGTCACGCAATTTATAGTACGAACAGTATATAAAACTTGCATTAACGCCTTTGTACTGCTGAATTCTAAAGTACGTTCAGTATAATTGGCAACAGAAAAATAATTTCCATAAAAAGTTATTTGGGATATTTTTGGGTTATTGATAATGTTTACTATCAAACAAATTAATCGTTTTATTTTGTCGGAGTATCCGCGTGAGTTTCGTGCGTTGGACATATTTCCGCTTGATATGGCGTGTTTGGTTGGTTTTCGTGATGATGTTGAGATGTCGGATTTTGTTTCGTCGCTTGATGATTGCCGTCATTGGCGGAT
>JAITDV010000565.1 GCA_031282385.1 Planctomycetaceae bacterium
GCATTACACGTACTAGATATTTCAACCCGCTCTGAAATCACTACCGTTTACAATTTGACTGTTGCCGATTACCATACCTACGCCGTCGGGAACGGAGAAACACTGGTACACAATAAAGCACAAATAAGATTTATGCGGCGAAAATCCAATTTAAGTGGGAAAGAAGCAGCAACAGATGTCCCATCTTTTGCGCGAGGAAAACCTCCTATGGTTGGAGAAACACCAACACAATATGCAGAACGATTGATGATAGAACGATATGGAGAAAACTGGCAAACAATCTTTAAAAAACAAGGTAAAAAAATTGACGGTCCTAAATCAGAATTTAGCGAAATAAAGAAGGCTTGGCGTGGTTTTGAATAACCAGTAAGTAATTTCCCACATTTAAGGAGTAATAAAAATGTATCAAGTTACCGGAAACGAAATGCTTCATATTATTGAATTAAAAATTTATCCCGAAACAACGAATACCCATATATACACATTGTATGTGGGTGATGAAAGACCTATTTATTATAATAACAATCCCATTTTGTTTTTTGATTTAGCAAATGCTGGAAAAGCATTAAATAATTCAAATTGTGGTTCTCGAAGTATTTTGGAGATTCCCGATGACGTATATTGCGTTTTTGATTATTACTCGGTCATAAAATTATTAGAAAATTCCAATATAAAAAGTGTTGTCAATGCTGAACTTCTTGATTGTCTTAACCTGCTTACAGATTATTGTTTTGATACAATGGATTTCTGGACGGATTCGAAAAAGGAAAAAGACTTTTTGGCAGATAAAACACACAAATTAAATCCTGATGAAATTGTTTACAAGGTACCTGTTTCATTTAATACTGATATTAAACAAGAATATGACTTTGTTAAAAAAGTATTCGCAGCAGCATTTTATTTTACGACTGAAACTAATATTGACCAATTCTTTATCAATGAAAATTATGAGCGTTGTGAATTAGTAAAGGCAATTAAATTTCTCATTGGTCATATTGCAACTTCTGTTGTAATTATAAATTAGTATTAAATATGGTATCATTTCACTTGGTTAAAGTGAATTTTGTTTCTGCCATTTTTAAACTGGTTTTGATTTAATTTTTGAATTTAGGTATAAGTTTGTTTGTATACCTTTCTTACTTTAAACCGAAGTTCCGAAGTTTTTTTGTTAATCCTATATAATTATTGAAGTTATACAAATTCTTGTTTCCTTAAAATAGCTACAGACTGATTATTTTGGGGTGTTGCTATTGTTATATTTTTCAGTTTTTTTAGTATACCATTCTTACTTTAAAATCCATCTTGATGTATGTTTTAATTTGTTTATTATTCACATGTTGTTTTTGAGTTTACATTTTTTTAGGTGATATTTTTTTGTGTATTTCGATGAGCTTTAAGTTAACAGGTCATCAAATTCGGAAGCTTAGAAGGAAGCTCCGTAAGATACGCGGTCAATATATTGCGAATCGTATTCTTGTGGTGCTTGCGCTTTCTGACTGTGGTTATAGTGTATCTCAAGTTGCCAAACTTTTTGATATTGGTTCGGACACGGTACGTCGTTATTTTCGTTTGTTTCAAGAAGGCGGTGTCAATGGTCTTTTGGAAGTTCACTACAAGGGTCGTCAGTCTTATTTAACCGAAGAGCAAAAAAAGCAGTTGAAAGAGCATCTCAACAACAATATTTATCTTGATGTCAAACCGATTATCGCATACGTATATACTATGTTCAACGTGAAGTATTCGATACCAGGTATGACAAAGTTGTTACATGAGTTAAATTTTGTGTACAAGAAACCTAAAATTTGTCTTGGTAGGGCAGATGTTGAAGCACAAATTGAATGGGTTAAAAAGTACAATGATCTCCGTAAAAATGCTGATAAAACCGTGGTTTTTTACTTTGTTGATGTGGTTCATCCGCAACACAATAGTAAGCCTGCTTATGGTTGGATCGAGAAGGGCGTAGAGAAGGAAATAAAGACGAATTCAGGTCGCCAACGTTTGAATATCAATGGTGCATTGAATATTGACGCTGGTGATGTCGTGGTTGATACGGGCAAAACAATCAACCGCGAATCAATGAAACGTTTAATGAATAATGTCGTGAAAAAAAATCGTAAAGCAATCAAGATATATATGATACTTGACAACGCAAGATATTATTATTGTAAAGAAGTGGAAGAGTATCGTCAAAAGTTAGGTAAAATAGAATTCATGGTCTTACCGCTCTATTCACCGAATTTGAATATTGTGGAAAGAATTTGGAAATTTTTCAAAAAGAAAATTCTATACAATAAATATATGAAAAATTTACAGAATTTTCAGACACATGCTTAAATTTCATTAAAAATATAAAGAAGTACAAGGATTAAATACAGACTCTAATCACTGAAAAATTCCACATCAAAAAAATATAACTTTATCGTTACAAAATTTCTTTATCGTTACAAAAAAAGAATTTTAAAGTATAAAGAGTATACAATAATCACTGTAACGACTGCGCAATTTACTGTAAATTATCGTTACGATTATTTGAATCAACTTGTTTCCAGAACCGTAACGGATAACAAACTCCACGAAGATTCCAACCAACATTTTATCCATGATCGTGGACAAATTCTTTGGGAAGTATGCGAAGAATTTGAAGAATATTTAGTTCAAAGAATTTTTTGTGGTGCGGAACAAGACGAGTTGATTACGGTTGATGATTTAATTGATGAAGAAACGCTTTGGATATTAGCCGATCACTTAAATTCGACGCGCAATATTTTACGTAACGATAATAACAACATCCAATCAATCGCCCAAATCGACTACGACTC
>JAITDV010000571.1 GCA_031282385.1 Planctomycetaceae bacterium
TGCCGTCAACATCAGTATCGGTAAATCGAACAACGAATATTTTTCGCGTAAATTTTTACAAACTTCATATCCTGACATTTTCGGCATCATCACATCCAACAGAATCAAATCAATATTCCCGTTTTTAATCAGGTCAAGAGCCTCTTGCCCATTGTATGCACTTAACACCGAGTAATTCCGTATCGATAAAAAATTCTTCAACACCTGAATATTGACCGGCTCATCATCAACAACAAGAATATCATAACTTTTTTTTGCGTTTTCTTTGTCTTTATTTGATATATTTCTCAACGCATTATCTGTTACGGCGAAATCTTCTATATCGATAATTGATTTCGTGTTTTCTAGGGCGAGGTTAATTGTATCGCGTGTTGCTTTGGACAACGGAACCGTGAATGTGAATGTTGAACCTTCACCTACTTTCGATTCAACAATCATCGTTCCTCCATGCAATTCGACAAGTTTTTTTGTAATCGATAATCCTAAACCTGATCCGCCGTACTCACGCGCCGTTGAACCATCAACTTGTTCAAACGACTCAAAAATACGGTCAAATTTGTCCTCCGGTATTCCAATTCCCGTATCAGAAACGGAAACCGCAACCGAATCACTCTGAATCTTTGCCGATACACAAACTTTGCCCTTGTCAGTAAATTTAATTGCGTTACCGAGTAAGTTGTACAAAATTTGCTGAATCCTGTTTTCATCCGCATCAACAATCGGTAACAAATTGTCAATCTCATTAACCAACGTCAATTCTTTTCCTTTAATTAACGGTTTTGACAAAATAATTACTGTATCAACAATTGTTTTCAAATCGACAGGTTTAATTTGCAGAATGATTTCTTTGTTTTTCAATTTCGTGAAATCCAGAATATCGTTGACCAGATTGGAGAGCCGTTTACCGCTGTTAGAAACGAGAGCAAGATTAAATTTTTGTTCTTGCGTGAGCGAGCCGGTTGCACCGTCAATCATTGATTCGACAATCCCAATAATCCCGTTAATCGGCGTCCGCAACTCATGAGAAGTATTCGCCATAAATTCATCTTTCAACTCATTCAATCTGTTCAGATATTGGTTCTTTTCCTCCAACGCTTTGGCGTGATCCTGCAACTCTTTGATCAATGTGTTAATTTCCTCCGCCATAAATTTGAAGGCTTTAGACAAAGAACCGATTTCATCGTTGCTGTTGATGACTGGTATGGCAACGTCAAAATTTCCTTGACCAAGAATGCTTGCGGTTTTTGAGAGTAACAAAATTGGTCGAGAAATATTGCGGGCAATAAGATAAAGCAACAACGCAATAACCGCAATAGAAATTAACGAAACAATAACAACATAATTTCGGAGAGCGTGAGCATTATTGAGTACTTTGTCCATGGGAATGCTAACAGCAACAGACCAAGGAGTTGTAACTTCGCTAAATTGGATAGGCATGAAAACGGTGTAGAAATCTTTGTTGGCAACGATGTAAGGTTTACCATTTTTGATGGCATCTTTGGCGCCGGCGGCATATTTAGTGCGAATCGGGTCAATTTGAATAATTGTTTGAGCAAGTTCAAGATTGAGTAACTTTAAATCTAATTTTGTTTTATCAAATGTTTGGGCAAATTCTTTTAATGAATCAATAAAACGTCGGCTGTTGCCGAATTTTTCGGTTTGTTCTTTATTGTTTTGATCTTTGACCGGATTTTGGGTGAGGTAATTTTCGGCGAGTTCGATGGCTTTATTGATTTTGGGTTTAAAGTGGTCGGAGGTGAGTGCTTTGTAGGTGATTGTTTCCGTCAAATCTTTTCCAAGAAGCGGTTTTTCGGGATGTGCGACTACAATACCGGCGTTCGAGAGAATCCACGAATAACCTTCTTGACCGTGAGGATTCACTTTGGAAACCATTTCCTGTAACTTATCAAGAACAAAGTCGGAAGAAATAATTCCGATAAATTGATCTTTATGAAGAACAGGAAAAACCATACTTGCAAGCATGACGGGTTTTCCTTGAACTTGATAAGGGTAAGGATCGGTGATGTATTCGTGTTTTTTAGTTTTTGGAACGATATACCAATCGGCAATATCAATATCGTACAATGGTTCAACTTCAATTTTATCTCCGGCTTTGTTCCAATAAGGGGCGTAACGACCGGTGTCGTCGTAGGCAGGTTTTTGACCGGCGTATTCTTTATCTTTGCCGTCAAGAGCATTGGGATCGTAGGCAATGCAGAAAGCGGTGATATATTCTTTTTTGGCGAGTGTATTTCTGAGAATATCATTCATCATTTTACGATCCGTGAGGTTGTTATCTTTCAACGCCTCAAAAACCGTCGCAAGCGTTTCGGAGGTAATTCGTGCGCCTTGCAATTCCGCTTTGATTTCGTTCTTATATTTATCAGCTGTCTCTTGAGCAAGACTAAAAGCATCTTTTTTTGACATCTCGAAAGTCTTATTCGAAACAATAACCGTAAGAACGGAAAACGATACAATAACAACAGCAGAAACAAGAAAAAATATCTTTGTCTGCAAACTTAAATGAGTAAACATATTATTTAATTAGTTAACCAAACATACTTTAGAAATTCGGCAACTCAAACGATTTAAACAACTCACACTAAATTTCCTTTGCTGCTGCCTGCTTACCTGTTGGAAAGCGGGCTTTTACGCTCTTGAGTCAAGTAATTTATAGTACGAACAGTATAGTATAAAGTCAGTTTTCCGATAGATAATAGAAAACTGACAAGTTACTGAAATTAAAGTATAAAAAGTCTAAGGGGGTTAAAATTTTGGGGGGCATTGGTGGTAACCTTTTTTTCCGTCGTGTTAGTATTGTTGTTGATTATTAAAGATTAGTCGGGACAAAAAAGGTTAGACGTAACGATTATTTTTTTCGACATTGTTACAAGTCAATTGTAATTTGCCAAATTAAATTTCCCAAACTACAGTAATAGGGGTAAGGAAAATATTTAATAATGAAATCGTATCCTTGTAGTAAAATTACAGACACGGCAAAAAGACAAATGTTGCACGGCAGGTATGAATGTCTGTAATGATTATGAATAAGAATATCAATTTTGGGACTAATTGTAACAATTAATTTGGCGGTTGTCAAA
>JAITDV010000573.1 GCA_031282385.1 Planctomycetaceae bacterium
CCGCCGGAACATTTGTTGAAATTGATCTTGACGATGTTGTTCAAAATAAGGTTGGCAACGAAACAATCGAATTCGAATACACATGGTCCTACAAAGAAGGATCAACAGACGTAGCTATCCCAGGTAATTTTAAATCTACTCATAAAT
The DNA here is from genome assembly GCA_031282385.1 of Planctomycetaceae bacterium. Lineage (GTDB taxonomy): Bacteria > Planctomycetota > Planctomycetia > Pirellulales > Thermoguttaceae > WRKP01. The sequence goes on from JAITDV010000573.1 coordinate 148, forward strand.
GTTACACAATAGTTGATACGCCGCATGAACCTTGTGGAATAATTGCTGGATCTGGTGCTAGTAGTGAAGTTCCATGGTTGGCAATTGTTGATATTGCGACAATTTGGGCTAGTGGTAAGAATGACGGAGATGTTGTTGCTGACGTAGTAACTTCGAAAATTAATCGTGACCTTAACTTGGAGTATGATGTTTCATGGGGTGATACTAACTATGTATCTCGTACAGGTGGAGTAAAAATCGCTAATTTTTTACTATTTCTTAAAAATGGTGTTGCTAATAATTCACAATTAACAAACACAACTTCTATAACACCAATTTCCAAGATGATAAATTGTAAAGATTGTGGTTCTTTGGTAGTGGTTTTTTCTAATATTATTGGCTCCAATCTTAAACGTACTTCGATCCTTGCAACACACTCTTTAAATAAAATCGAACCTATAAATCAACCTGCATGTGTACCATTTGGTGGAAGTTTTTCTTATCATGCTTTTGCAAGTCGTGACAATAAAATTTGGGATGCTTGTCTTAAAGTTGGTCGTCCTGATCCAGTATATAATTCTACCTCATGGAAACTCCCAATAGGAATGAATCATAATGTTATAGAACCTGCTTGGATTACAAACGGTACTGATAGTACCAAGGGAAATCAACCAATAATAATTAGAATGGGCGGCATGAACAAAGGATATATTAAAATAACCAAAGTCTGGCAAGAAGCAAATCATCATGGTAACATTTTAACAGAATCTGGTAGTCATAAATACACCCTTACATGTACGCAAAAAGCAACATCCACAATATCAGGTGAATTTACGTTGAATTGCACTCGAATTACTGGATTTGTTCCTACTATTATTCAAGCAAACGATACAGTAAAAACGTGTTTATTTTCCAGCTGCAATCTTTTCGATATTTCAATTAAGGAAGGTACTTTTCTATTTGAGTTGGGAGATAAATTTGAATTTTGTACAGAATATGATTACACTGAATATCGTGGTTCGTTGGCAGCACCAGATTGGTTTCTGCCGGGTATAAAAGGAAGAACACCTGCTTCCAATTTAACAACAGATACATCTTTTACATTGGAATGAAATTATGAAAAAATTTCTATTGAGTTTTAGTATTTTTCTCATGGTAAACTTTTTATTACTTTTTTTTGTAACAGAAATAGTAATTTCGCGTGATCAGGATATTGTGAGAAATCTAAACTGTACAAATTATGTTCAATCAAAATATAAAAAAGGTTGGACTAAAATGTGTGTTCGACTTGGCGACATATCCGGTTTGTTGCCTGAACCAACAAAAATACAATTGAGTAAAATTCAATTTAGCAAAAAAAACTTTCATTACGTTTCTAATGATAACATCAAGAAAGAAGATATAAAATCACAATATTCTCATAAAAAAGTCGTAACAGAACAATTTGTTGAATTGATCGTCAATTACGACAAAGATGGAAAACATTCAGATATTATGATTTCTATTAATCAAATAAATACGATTGAATCTGCATTAAAACATTTTATTGATACGTGTTTGACATTTGAAATACGGAACAGACCAAACTTTTTAGCTTTTCCCAGTGATAAATTTTTCACTGATGCAATACATCAGTATAAAATTAATACCGAAATAAAAAATCTTCAAATGAAATTTTCTGACAATACATTGAAACAACTCGCTCGAAATTCTGATTATTTTTTTGCTCATAACGATTGGGTTCCTAACTTAGCATTGCTATATAAAAATAATATGTGTGTACTTATTCAAGATATTTCACCTGTAACAGATATAGTCAATCGAGAACATTTTAATAACACTAGACCGAATTTAAGTGAAATACTAATGTTGGCGAATTTTTTGGGGCAAATATTTGAAAAGAATCCTGATCAAAATGTAACATTAAAAGATGCGCCGCTAGAACAATTATCATTGTCGATTATTGAAAATAATATTCGCGAATCCGGCAAGTGTACATTGTCTTGGAAATTGACTTCCGATGCGAAGTTACCGCTTTATGGAACTTGGGTTCGTTGTGATGTTGACAATGGTATGCTTGAAATAATTGAGCAGATGCCTGACGTAATCAAAAAGAGCATAGATGAAAATACAACAAAACTCAATCGTCCCGACGATGAAGGTAAAATAATAATTTCAAAAATTCCACCAACAGGTTGTACTTTAACTGCATACGCGATTACCGCCAACGGCAAAACTTGGTACAGACGTCAAATAAAAATTGACCCGAATAAAATGCGCACGATAGCAAGTGAAATTTATCGTAAATGGATATCGTTTGATGGTCAATATACAATTATTGCACGATTAATTTCGATAAGCGGAATTGATACTATTGATTTGGACAAAATTGATTTTGACAAGTTGAAAGATAAAATTGTTACAATTGAAAAATCAGAAAACAAAAAACTCGTCGAAGTTAAATTCAACGACCTCTCCAAAATTGACCAAGAATATATCCTACAACAAATTAAAACACAAAAATAATCGTAACAAAAATTATACTCGACATGGCAT
>JAITDV010000580.1 GCA_031282385.1 Planctomycetaceae bacterium
GAATACGCCTCCGATGGAGGCGAATAAGAAGAAACATCCGAGTGAGGCGAATAAGGAGACGCCTCCTTCGGAGGCGAATATTCCCCTCCTTCGGAGGGGTCAGGGGTGGTCTCCTACAGATTAGCGAAAAGGTCTATTATCAAAATTAATTGACAAGGAGTCCCCATTCTGATGCTCAAACGAACTCGCCGCGAACAAGTTGGCTACCATTAAAACAACAAAAAGACTTTTTCAGGGACAACTTTATAGTGCTGCGTTTTTGTCTGTTTCGTTCCTATTCCCTACCCGAAACCCTACCCCTTTTTTTCTAAACAATTGAATTCCGCAGCTGAATAGTTAAGTTCTGTTTTTGTGAATATTGCAATTTCTGCCGGCGGGTAAGAACGGATTTTATTTGGCAAAGGTTTTATTGGTAAACGATCAAAATCAAAACGATTGTCCGACTCTATCACAAAAATAGAACCAAACGGCGCCGAATCAATTAAATTACACAACATCTCCAATATTTCTTTCTCCCGTTCAATATAAAACGAATACGGCGGCGAACAAAATACTAGCCATGCAATATCATCATTAGGATGCATCTCTCGATTTTTTGCCCAAAAAAAAGCATCCGTCTTACACAACTGACAAACATCCTGCAAATTAAGCGACTCAAGATTTTTCCGCAACGACACCGCAGTCGGTAAATGCATTTCTATCACAGTTGCCGCAACCGCGCCGCGACTTATCGCTTCAATTGCTAACGCTCCCGTGCCGCCAAAAAGATCAATCACCCGTTTTCCACAAACAACCGTACCAATCAAATTAAAAACCGCTTCACGAACCCGATCTTTCATTGGACGTACCCGATTGTCGCCGACATAAACTAAACGGCTTCCGCGAAACTTGCCGCCAACAACCCGCAAACCAACCGGTTCCTTCAACCACGACTCACTGCCAACATTTTTTCTAACTTTACCCTTGCGATTATTTCTCCGCACAATAATGTTACCGTTATCTTTATTATTTTGAATTTTTGCAGAATTATTTGTGCGGTTTTTGTTGTTTTTGTTGTTGTTATGTTTTTGTGAATCGGCGAATTTCGGCTTGGTACGAAATTGTGAAAGATCAATTTGACCGCCATTCGAATTGTTAATTTCAAATATCGTGTCGTCTTTACCGATGTGTTGTTTTTTTATTTTTGATTTATTTTTCATTTTCAATTTTATTTTATAAACTGTTCACACGTTAGATTATTACGAACAGCATAATTGCGAATATTTTATAAACTTTGTGCGCGGTTTATGTCTAGTGATACCATTTTTAAAAGTTGTTCATCATTCATTTCTGTAACGAGAATTGCGTCGCCTTCGTTTTCAACGATTTCGTTTGCTAGATTTTTTTTACTTTCGATCAATATATCTATTCGTTCTTCAATTGTACCTCTACAAACAAACTTATGAACGAGTACATTTTTCTTTTGTCCGATTCTGAAAGCTCTATCAGTTGCCTGATTTTCAGTTGCGGGATTCCACCATCGGTCAAAATGTATCACGTGCGAAGCCGCCGTCAAATTCAACCCCGTTCCGCCAGCCTTTAACGATAAAATAAAAAACGGCGAACCTGATTCCATTTGAAACGCCTCAACCATTGATCGTCTCTTTTTTATTGGAGTGTTGCCGTCCAATATAAAACCTGAACGATGGAATATTCCTTGCAAAAATATTGCAAGCGGTTCTGTCATTTCCCGAAATTGTGTGAACACTAATACTTTTTCCTGACGCGCTGCAATCTCCTCGCAAATTTCCCGCAGGCGTCCAAACTTGCCGCTTAAAGCCGGATCAAAATCACTGTCACCTAACCATTGTGCCGGATGATTGCAAATTTGTTTAAAACGCAATAAATACGCAAGTATCAAACCGCGTCGTTGTATTCCCTCCCGTTTCTCATTCAACTCTTTCGATAACATTTCAACAGATTGAGAGTACAATATTGCTTGTTTTTTGCTCAAGTTACACCATGCGGTTACTTCTGTTTTATCGGGCAAATCAGAAATTATTCGTTTGTCTGTTTTCAATCGCCGTAGAATGTAAGGTTGCGTCAATTTTCGTAACGGCGCAAAATCAGACGATGAATTTTTGTCCGAAATTGATTTGATAAATTTCTTAAAGCCGGCGGCAGAACCAAGCAATCCTGGATTAAGGAAATCAAACAACGACCACAAATCCGATAATCGATTCTCCACCGGTGTTCCAGTCAAAACAATTCTGCCGTTTGTTTGTAGTTCTTTAATTGCTTTTGCTTGTTTTGTTCCTGCATTTTTTATTGCCTGTGCTTCGTCAAGAATTATTGTTTTCCATCGATTTGATTTGATCCAGTCAATACGGTCAACCATTCCGTAAGTTGTCATAACTAGATCAAAATCATTCAAATTTGTTGGTTTTTCTATTCCGTTGCCGCTTGAGTGTGCGATATGAATTTGTAATTGTGTTGCGAATTTTTTGATTTCTGATTCCCAATTACCCAGTAATGAAGCCGGCGCAATTAACAACGAACTATTATTATAATTTGCGATTTTTTTGAATTCGTTTGTTGTATTTGAGTTATTTTTCGATTGGCTATTCGGAGCAGATAACATTTCAAATGTGAATTGTCTAAAAATCAATAATAGCGTAATTACCTGAATTGTTTTGCCAAGTCCCATATCATCGGCAAGACATGCACCTAATCCGAGTTGTGACATTAGTTGCAGCCAACGTACTCCGGTTGCTTGATACGGGCGCAAGGTCGCGTTGAGACCAATTTTGTCAAGTGAAATATTGTAAGCTCGCGAATTATTCGGATCACGAATCGCCGCAAGCGTATCCGCAAATACCCCAACCGGCAACACTTCCGACCATTCACGAACTGTTGCTTCTTTGTTTGTTCCGTCCCATTTGCCGTCAACAGGTAAACCTGAAATTAAACGCATTCCTTCATAAAACGACATTCCGTTTTGCTTGACGAGAGAATCTACTTTTTGCCAATGTTCCAGAGCTTCACGCAATTTGCCGCAATCAATTTCGACCCATTGTCCTCGTAATCTCACAAGCGAACCGTCCGAATTCATCAACTCCGCGATCTCTTCCGCCGTCAACTTTTCACCGTTCAAAACCGTGTTGATATTAAATTGCAACAACGAATCCATTCCCAAACTGTTCTTTGCCGAATTCATTCCAACACTGACACGAACTTGCGGACGCGAAACTCGGCGATTCTTCCACCAATCAGGAACCCGCACAATTACACCGCTCGATTCCAACAACGGAATATCTTGCAACATTTGATAAGCTTGACTTGCTGTCCATGCACGCGGATTGTAAATTGTTTGTTCGTCCAGCATGGTCTTTACCCAAGTACATTTTTCCGCAGCAACCGAAATCGGTTGTAACAAACGGAGCAGAGAATTTTTATCATTGATGGCTGAATACTCTTGAAGTGCTTTAGATAAAGGTAATTGAACAGGTTTAGAATTGATTGAGACGTTGTCGGTGTAAGTTGCCATGAAAGCAAACGGTCGCGATTCGTCGCGTTTATTTTCCGCCAAATGAAACGTTACCCGTCCAACAGTTCGCCAGAGCGGATTTTGATTTTTTATCCAATCTGCCGCACCTGCCTCGTGGACGGATATTTGTTTACGGACAAATTCATCAAAAGTTGTCCACCATTCGAGCAGCACTTCAGACGTAAGATATTCTATTCCCGTAATCATTGGAACATTTATCAAAAAAAATTCCAACTCAATTGACGTCGGCGCAGAAACTACCGGTAAATCAAATACCGCTTTATTGACATTGCCCAACACCGGAAGATGACAAAGACGAGTCAGATACAACTTGGCAAACTTGCGAAAAAAATCTAACTCAACCGGCAAAACCTCATCAAGTTCAACTGTCGCCAAGTGCAAAAAACCATCAGGATAACCCAATTCAAACGCAGCACAAATTCGTTTTGCTAAAGCAGAAGAAATATCGTTACGAATATTATCGCTCTCCGCATCATTTGTTTCATAATTAAAATAAGGACGCCCCAATGGAGAAATACAAATTTGCGGAAATTCTGATAATGTTGTCATAATAATTTTTGTAACGATTAATTGGTTTGAATACTTTTGATTGTTTGTAAATTATAAATAGTTTACACTTTAATTCTTTTTTAGTCTGAACTTTTGCAAATGGCGTTTAACGCTATAAATTTGAAGGCAAAATGTGTATCAAATTATTATTTTTTTTGATACATTATCGTAACAATAATTATGTTAGTCGCAAATGAAAATCGTAACTATTCAGCCGTGTGTTTCTTATCATCAACAATTCTGTATTTCAAACCCAATAAATCCGCGCTGGACTACCTCGTTTTTCGAACGGTTCTAATATTAAAACCCATATTTGTCAAATTACCCTTAGTAGTCAAAATTTCCCACCCAATGCGCCCTTATACATTATGTTTTGCTTTATATTGTCTTAAATTCACTATCGAAATAATAAGGGCATAAGGGTGTGTTGAGGGGATACTGATTGCTGCTAAGGGAAATTGGATAAATAGGGGGTTGTTTTTAACTAGTTCACACTTTAAATTTCATTCACCGCCGCCTGCTTATCTATCGGTAAGTAGTCTTTTACGTTCTTGCATCACGCAATTGGACGAGCAGTAAAGTAGAAGCCGCGCATCATCAATTCGGGCGTAATTCGGACAACATAACGCCAATATAATCTTAGGCGTGCAATACGATTTCTGGAACAACAGAAGTTTTGGGCGCTTCTTCGTCAACTTGACCTGGGTATCGGATACGTCCGTGATTGGCGGCAATTATTGATTTGATGACGCTGTTTTCTATTGTTTTCAATTCACGCAAAGTTAAACCTGAATCATCAAATTGTCCGTCATCTAACTTTTGTTTGATTATCACGTGTACTTTGTTTTCAACTTTACCCGGCGTAGCGGTTGTTCCCATACTTCTGCACGCGCTTTCGCATGCGTCAGCGATCATTAATATTGCTGCTTCTTTGGTCTGTGGTTTCGGACCCGGATAGCGGAATGTACTCTCGTCAACTTGTTGTGTTGGCTGATCGTCTTTATTTTTTGCACGTCCAAAAAAGAATGATACAAGCGATGTACCATGATGTTGCTCTATCAAATCAATCAATGGTTTCGGTAATCGATGTTGCCGTGCAAGGTCAACGCCATCTTTGACATGAGCGACTACTACAATTGTACTGACTTGCGGTTCCAATTTGTCGTGTATATTTTCTTTTTCGCCTTGATTTTCGGTGTAATATTCGGGTTTCATTATTTTGCCAATATCATGAAAATATGCTCCAACACGTGTTAAAAGTCCACGCGATCCAATTGCATCAGCTGCTGTTTCGGCAATTGTGCCGACTTGCATTGAATGACCGTAAGTTGCCGGAGCCAGACGATTCAGACTTTGCAAAAGCGGATGCGAAACACTACCAAGCTCCAGCAAACTCATATCCGTCAAAATTCCAAAATACCCCTCAACAAACGGCAACAAACCTGTCATCAACAACCCCGCTAAAAACGTCCAAACCCAATTCGTCAAAGCATCAAAAAATAATACCACCGCCAATTCACGCCCCGCAAAAAGCCCAACCGCAATTGTCAATACAAACGCAACTAAACCTGCATTGAACGCAACCAGTAACAACTTATTACGTGAACGAAGCCGTCCCAATTGAATTGCAGTTGCTACCGAAACCGAAAAAAGCACAATAAGAGTACCAATAGAACCGCCGCCGCCAAACGAAATTATCAGCACCATTACAAAAGAAAATACTACCGCTAATTCCCACGAATACATGATTGAAACCGTCATAACAAAAATTAAAACCGGCAATAATTCCCATTCGGCATTGGTCAACGTGCCGCCGTGTAATAACCTTGACGCTGCAACTGTTAAAACAATCAATGACATCATTAACAAAAAAGATTGCGGCGTTTGAGGTCGGCGCCTCTCACGCTTACGCAAGAAACCCCAACTCACAACAAACAAAATCATATTCGTTACAACAAGCGAACTATAACGCACTACACGACGTAAACGATTATTAGACGCTCGATTTTTCATTGCCGCCTCATACTCCGCGCGAAGCAGCTTCAACGAATCCAAATCCAATGTCGAACGAGACTCAACAAGAATACGACCAGGCGCATAATCAACATAAATATCACCAACTGCTTTGACTTTTTCTTTCACCGACAACGCAGTTGCGTTTTTATCTTCGGTGAGGGTACTTCGGAGTTGCGGGTAAATCCAGTTGAATATTTGATTGACAAATGTATCGTTTCGCATTTCTTTGGGTAAATATTTTTGCAACAACTCCCGCAATGAACTGCCGTCGCTGATTTGCACTTCACGCAATTTAAATTCAATTGCATCTTTAGGAGATTTTCTTTTGGGATAAACCAGAATTTTTTCAACATTGCCCTCGTTTGCACTAAAATCAAGAGACGTAATCAAACCGTGAATTCCGTAATTTGAGAAAACTATTAGTAATTGATCGTTAAGTAGATCGATCATTTTTTGATCTTTGAAGTGGCTGATGAAGGTTGTGAATGCTTGTTCGGGGTTTACGTCTGGCGGGATTTGTTGTTGACCTCGTGGAATCAAAAACAAGTTCCAGGTATCGCGTTCTTTTTCGGTAAGCCGGTCGTAAGTTCGTGCGTTGACAAATGAGCTGATTGTACTCCATAGAGTTTCACGCAAATTGTCCAAAGGCTCAGTATCATTAGAAAAAATATGAATAGTGTTTTTTCTAACTCGTTCAATTTCATATTCTTTGGCGGAAGAACTTTTGACTTTGAACGCGGTATTGCAGACAATTGCGCGATGAACAATATCGTGCAAACGATAAGTAAACGGCGGATCCCATGCTCCAACGATTGCACTTATGACGAGTGAAGTAAAAAGCATTATCAGGAGGAACAATCCGTAATGTTCTTGCCGCATGTTGGCAAGTGTCTTGGCAAAATAGCCTTGCGGCGCCATGTGCAAGGCTACTCGTTCACTTCGGTTTTTTCTTTGTGAAATTGTTGTAGGGGTACCGGTTTGAATTTGTGTTGTTTGGGAACCGATTGAGGATTGTTGGTTATTGTTTCCATTTTGGTTATCCGGCAAAGAACCGGAGTGCGGGGCAGTTGATGTCCCGTTTGGTGGAGGTGGTTGTAATAAATTGGTCATATTTATTTTACTGTAACTTTTTAAATATTAAGTAACTATTCAGCCGCCTGTTTTTTTATATTCAACTATTCTGTTGCCTAAACTGAATGTACTTTAAAAAACAATATGTCCTGTTAATCTACTCAAAAAGTAAAAAGAATTTTAATGAATAAAAAATTACGCACAAGGCAGGTACCTTTGAATCCCAATAAAAATATCCCGATCACAACTTTATAGAAATTTAAGCTCAGAACCTAGAATACAGAATCCAGAATTACTTTGATCAAGAAAGCCATAAATCACACGTATCTACTCAGGCAACTTCTAAAAACCTATTTTTGACGGAATTATCGAAATTTTTAGAATAGACAAATTTAGACAATAAATTTATTTTATCCACGAATTTGCAGGAATTCCGTGACAGAATAGTTATTAGACCTTTTCTCTAACCTAAAAATACATCAACACAACAAAAAACCTACAACGAAAAACCGCCTTTAACTCCTCAGAGACCACCCATAACCCCTTCGCGGGAAGGGAATAAGAAGATGCTTCCGAAGGAGGCGAATTATTCCCCTCATTCGGAGGGGTCAGGGGTGGTCTCCTACAGGTTAGCGAAAAGGTCTATTTATTTTGAAAATGTTTTCTGAATTGTTGGCGTGGATTTTCGACGAAATCTTCGAGATAAAGACTCAAATTCGGGACTTTAACATTTCCGTTTTTGTCTTTGTATTTTTCTTGCGGTAACGACGCAAGTAATTTCAAATAGCCCGCTAACATTCTGTGCGTTTTTTCTGAATGATGAAACATGAAATGCACCCACGCCCAAGAATCACGATACTCCGCATCTCCCATGTCGGTCGCCAACGCCAACTTCTCAAGACGACTCAATGAAGGCACCGCAAATATCCCAAATTTCATATTTTTACGTACTTGTTTGATGTACGGATTGCTATTAAATCTGTCTTGCGCCGGCAATTCAAAATATTTCGCTAAACCTTCATCAAGCCAAATCGGAACTACCGGAATACTCGCATGAACAATCGCATGCGTCATTTCATGCCGGAGATCAATCTCAAAATCTTTAAGACGTTGGACTAAAACCGTACCCAACGAATTGTTTTTTTTGATATACAACGCGCGTCGGTCTCTGGGGGCGTTGGCGAATTTTGCTACGAGAAATTTTGTGTAACTTGCTTCGTCGCGGAACAGACAAAGTTCTATCTTTTCATTCGGCGCCGACAAACCAAGATAATTACTCAAGTCACGTTGTAATTTCTCAATTTCAAGCAACTGCAATTCAACCTCGCTAATCGGAAAATTCGCCTGCACAACAACTACACCGCAAACTCGAACAAAAGGAAGATCATCTTTGTAAGACGGTGTAAGATCAAGTTTAACAGGAACTTGTTCATTAAACGGCACTACACGATTTGATGAAAATTTATCCGGTAAATCATTGCGAACACCGCCAAGTGTTGACCTTGAATTGACTAACTCATGCGAATCTCTATCAAATGTTGATGGATACATATTCGCTGTCCGCATAACCGGCGAATCGCCGTCAGAACGTTCCAAGCGAGAACGATCTTGCGGCGGAATTTCGCGTTGCGATTCATTCAGCCGTGAATTAGCCGATAGAGCATTTGGATTCGGAGTGTTCGGATTCGGATCGCCATTGTTTGGCGGGTATTTTCGAGGTTGCATTGAGTTGGCAACCGGAACGTATTCGCCGGATTCAGAGCTATTCTGACGGTAAATATAATTATTTCGATCCGCAACCCGTTCACTTGACCGTTCTTTTTCAAATTTATCTTGTCCATGTTCTCTAAACTGCTCATTTTTAATGTAATTTTCGTATTTGTGGTCAACAGGACGAGAGTAATATTGTTCAGGAACAGAACTTATCGGCGGTGCAATTGCACGCAAACTGGAAACATCGTCAAGATCATTTGTATTGGGAGTGAGCAGAATCGGTTGTGAGGTATTGTTTTGCGAAAACAGATTATCCGTCGCAATCACTGCTGCAACAATAAACAATAAAACCAAAAATACGAAATACAAACGTTTGCGAAATATCAGATTAAATTTTGACTTAATCCGACAACACAACCCGCAATCTGATTTCGGTGATTTTTTATACACCTCACAACTCATATTTTTTCTTATCCAAAATTACACAAAGTTTTTTTTAATTAGATTAACTCTTTTGACTATTTGATTTGTATCATTACATGAAAGTAAACTGCTCGTACTGTAAATTGCATAACTTGGCACAAAAGCCTTGCTTTCCGATAGGTAAGTAGGCGAAAGTAAAGGAAATTAAAGTGTGAACAGTTAAAAATTTCGTGTGCATGATACTTTAAGTTTTTCCGTTGCGTAGTTATTTTGATTTTGGGAAAATGGGTTTACCTTGTTGTTTGATTTGACTTTAGTATTTGATTCCGAAATCCTAAATCCTATTTATCCTACACTCTGATTTTCTATTATCGGCAAATTATGACGGTAATATCGGTTTTTTGGGAAAAATATATTATAACAATTGTAAACTATTCAAATTCAATAATTTCAGGCAAATTTATGTAAAATCAATTCAGATTTTCAATATCTATGTATTTTGCGCATGAACCAAATACCCACTATTACAATACAAAAATTTGCAATCCAAACGGAATTAGCAGGCAAGTTGTTATGTTTTGCATTTTGTAACCCAAACATTAGCAATGGATAATAAATTAATAATATTGGAATAAAGCACGCGAAAAAACTTGAAAATCCATCCGACACGCCCTTTTGCCCCAACCAAATTGCAAACGGCGCACCAATAAATATAAAACAAATACAACTGAATCCTGTTGCCCACCGCCGCGGCGGTTCAACTTTTAATCTTTCAATTAATTTTTTTTGCGAGGCGATTTCTGCATTTAACTTAATAATTTCGTCATTTGACCAGGCGTCTGATGCTCCCATTGCTGCCGCAAATGTGTAATTGAATGCAAGAATACGTTGTCGGGTCAGTATTTCATCTTTGCAATTAGTAATCGCTCGCGGAATGTCAACCAACCTCATGTCGGAAGGACGTAATTTAGTCCCATCATCCGGCAAACGCATTATGCCTGAAAGCGGATGCCGAAATACTTGATTGTCCGACGAGTAGCTGATTCCGTCTTTGACATTGAGTTTTACTTCGGACAAAGTTACGGTCAATTCTTTTTCTTCAAAATCAATTTTCAATTCTGCTGATTGCGCTTCGATTGTTGTGGATTCGCCGGAATCTGTTTTTATTGTTATGCTAGGCATTATTAATTTTCTGTTTTCGACGCCTTTGACAACCATATTCAACGTGCCGTCCGGCGAAGTCAAACTGTGTGTTGTCCGCAACTCACCAAGAATAATTTCCTCCGCCGCATGATAAATCACACTCGCAATACCTGAACGTCCCAAAATTGCCATCTCATTCATCCAAACCGTAACAAAACTAACAAGAACACCAAAAATCATTACCGGTAAAAGAAATCGCCAAGGCGGTATCCCAAGCGACTTCAACGCTATCACCTCGTTGTTACCTGCCATCCTCGCAAAAAACAACGACGTCGAAAGTAATAACGCCATCGGTAAAACTATCGGAGACATCTCAAGCATTGTAAAAGGAGCAAGTTGAAGTACTTGACTGAGCGGAATATTTTTTTCCATCGCCACACGGACTAAACCAACAATCACAAACAATATCCCCATCACAACAAGCGAAATCAAGAACGTTTGTATTAGTTCTTTGATCATGTAGCGGTTGAATGTTTGCATTGAGAAAAAATTGATTTTAAATTTTCAGAATCCGGAATTACCTGAAATTGAAACAAATGGAAAAATGAATGAAAAATAAGGATATAAGGACGCGTTGGTAAGGATTGACTTGTTGTTAATTGAAATGTAACTAGACCTTTTCGCTAACCTGTAGGAGACCACCCCTGACCC
>JAITDV010000582.1 GCA_031282385.1 Planctomycetaceae bacterium
ATTGACAACAGAAATATTCGCAATTGAACCAATAAACTGGAACAATAAGACACAAGATGCAAACGATACTATGACATTCCATCTAGTTGCACCGAAAGATAGTTCTAATGTTGCTTATCGAAACTTGATAATCAATAAACAACATAAATACGGCGATGGAAGTTTCGAATTTTTGAAAGTAAAAGATTATGTTTTTGATGGAGCTTTATTTACTAATGTTATTTTTGAAGAGACAGAATTTTATAATTGTTCTTTTCGTAACGCCGATTTTAATGGATGTTCTGGAATATATCTATGCAATGAAGGTAACGATTTAACTGATGCTGTTATTCATATTGATGATTATGGTGATGTATATAATCATCACTCAATTGTAAACGTTAAAGAGAACAAAAGTTGTTTATTTGGCTATGCTGAAACAATTCGTCAAACTAAAAGTTATAAAATTGGTAATTTGTCGGGAACTAATATAATTTTGGATAAAGGTATTTCTGATGCACGTCATTTTCGTAAACCGTTTTTGTCTGCTAATTATAGATATTCTGATATTGATTTGTCCGGTTTTTTGCTTATTAATACTACGATACAATGTTTATCACCAAATAGCAAACTCGATAATGCCCGTATTCGTTATGCGGATTTTGATCGAATACAACTGAAACAACTCTACTCAACTTTTGACTACAAAAACAACGCTATACTTGGCGTAAAATTTGGTAATTCTGATTTTGAAAACGCTGACTTTAAGAATAAAAATTTTGCTGGATGTGATTTTAGCTCCCGCATTTTTGACTCACAAAACCCATACACCGGATGCAACTTAAAAAATGCTAATTTTACAGACGCAATAATAAGTAATTGTAACTTTGGAAATTCTAATTTTACTCTTGAACAACTTAAAACGACTGCAAGTTTCAAATCAAAAGAATTAACCGGAGTTAGTTTTCAAAGATTCGATTTTAATAATGTTAATCTTTCTGGTTTTAATCTTGCAGGAAGTATTTTTTATTCTGATAGTAATTTCAAGGATACAAATTTTACAGATGCAATTATTACTAACACAAGTTGGTTTAATATTGGCAAAAAAGATTTTGACACTCTCACTCTCGAACAAATTAAATCAACTTGGAACTATAAGAATAATTATATGAGAGGAATTAAACTACCAGATAATATCCAAAAAGAATTGAACAAAGAAAAAACACCCAACTAGGTACTATTGAAGTGTATCTCAAAATTGATGTAGCCGGTCAAAACCAGTGGGTGAAGTACGCAAGTAAAGCTGGGGTTCAAATTGTCGGTCAAGTAGGGAAAGATACTGAATTAGATGGTCGTATTTACATTCAAACTCATTGGGGAAGTGGCGTAAAGTTTAAAGATATTCAAATAACAAATGGATACAATCCGCCTATACCCCCCACACCGCCAACAAATTAATTAGCATGGTTTATACATTGAAATTTTTAATTTGCAAGGATGTTTGGGTTTGTGGTAATAGCAATTATGATTTTATGCGATGATTGATTTTACAAAAGCGAATTGTTTCATGATTTTTTGAAAATGTAGTTGCTTGTTTATTAGTAAACGAACTTCTACAAATTCGGATTAATTTTGGTTTGAAAATTATGTTGCGTTTACAAATTTTAAACTATATTTTGGCGTAATGAATTTGTAGGAGTTCTTTTGTTTGTACTCTTTTTTAATTTTTCGATTTTATTTCTTGTTAAACTTCTTGGATTTTTGTTGTAAAGTCGGCAAGTTTGTATAACGAGTATGTTTAACTTTTTCATGGCGTTTAAAATTCTTGAGCGTCACTAACCATAAAATTTTTAGGAGAAAATATAATGTTACGTAAAAAAACATTTTTAGTGTTGTCGGCATTGATGATTCTGTCTATCAGTTCGTCATTGGCGTTTTGTGATGAGGAGTGTATGGAATGTTCAAATTTGAACATTAAACAGTGTTCGTGTGATATATTTCTTCCTCTGCCTGTTGGCGATGACTGGCGGGAATATGAAGCAAGAATTAAATCCTCCCCCAAATCACTGTTTGGTTTGAACAATGTCATCGTATTAGATGGAAAAATCATTGCAAACGGAAATCCGACAATATCACCATCCGAATTCGATAAAATAAAAAATTTTGACTTCACAGTATTTCGCGGGTGTTTTAACGGAGACGGTGGTGGTGAAGGTCTGGACAGCATGAAGATGAACAATGCTTCATTTTATGGGGCAACACTTGGTAAAAGTATCTTTTATTACTGGTGGTTTGTGAATTGCGATTTCAGATACGCCAATTTTGACGGAGCTGATCTTGTAAAATGCAACATAGACGCAAGTTGTAAATTTAAAGGTGCAAAAATAAACGGCTCAAGAATACCTCTTTCACAAGAACAACTCTTATCAACAGACCCGTTCATTAAGGAAAGAAGAAGAGTGAATGTTATTAATGAGGTAAAAGACCGCGTTCTACTGAAAAATTTAGAATTAATAGAAAGCGACATTGCTTATATCTCGCTAGAACATAATACACTACGTAATGTTGATTTTAACAAATTTAACAACGGTAAACGGGCGAAATTACCTTGTCTTATACGTAATTGTGTGTTTGATCGTTCTTTTATCAATTGTTCCTTTGCTGGTGGTAAACTTGAGCGAACAACTTTTAAAGGTAATGGTCATTATAATCGGAATCCGCTTCATGTCCGTACTAATCACTTTAATGAGAATATTTGGCAAAAGATCGAAAACTGTGATTTTTCATTTACGAAACTTATAGATGTTGATTTTAGTTGTGTACCGATTAAAGATTCAGTATTTTATGATGCTGAGATACAAGGAGTGAATTTTGCAGGAAATGTCGGATTTTATAATCCAAACGTATTCGATCCTGCTGCCGCGTCGGAATATGATCAACCCATCAAAGAACATTTATATGACGTAAAATATAAAGATTACTATATTAAAGCTGAAAAAAATAAAATAGCGTGGATGATGCAACATGGATTGCAAAAAGATCAGTTAAAACAAACGGCAAGTTTCAAAAAAAATAAACTCATCAATGTTAAGTTTTGTATGGATATGAGCAATTTGAATTTATCACGTTTCAATTTGACTGGCTGTAAATTTTCCGGTGATTTGACTAATGTTGATTTCAGTAACGCTGTAATTACCGATTGCGTTTTTGGTTGGAATACTAACTTAACAATGAAACAAATTGAATCAACATGGAATTACAAGAACAGCCAATTGGAAGGAATAACGTTGCCTTCCGATATAAAGTATTAGCACAACTATTCAGAGGCAGTAGTTATGTTCGTATTCAATCTCATTGGGGTAGCAGTGTGAGAATAAGTAACATAAGGTATCATTTCACCCAGACTCTACGAAGGCAGTTACTATTGACGGGCGCATTTACATTCAGACTCATTGGGGTAGCGAAGTGAAATTCAAAGTAATTTCGATTGGTCCGTGGGTACCGCCTCCAGCTAATTGATGATATGCGTTGCGTACTAAAAGTAAAATACTATAAAAACTGACCGTA
>JAITDV010000659.1 GCA_031282385.1 Planctomycetaceae bacterium
TTAAACGCCATTTTACAAAAGTTCAGTTATTAATTAAGGCAACTTCTAAAAATCTATTTTTTACAGAATTATCAAAATTTTCAGAATGGACAAATTTAGACAATAAATTTATTTTATCCGCGAATTGACACAAATTTGCACAAATTATTTAATTCGTAATCTTTCGTGAAAATTCGTGAACAAAATGAGTTTTTAGAAGTTCCCTTAACTAAAAACATTAAACCCGCTGATATATTACCCACAATTTAAGATATATGTAGGATATTATGAAAATTTTATCTGCGCCGATGGCTGGTTTTACGAATTATGCTTATCGGGAGTTGGTTCGTATTTTTGGCGGGGCGGATGTAATAGAGACGGAGATGGTATCGGCGCGTTCTTTTGTTGAGCTTGAATTACGGTCGCGGGAATTTCCTTTAAGGCTTTGGGGCGTGCGCGGCGAACCTAATGCGGTCGTGCAAATATGGGATAATTCGCCGGATACGCTTTCGGAATTTGCGCGGCGGTTGGTCAATGATTTCTGTGTTTGCGGAATTGATTTGAATTTCGGTTGTCCGGCAAGGCAGATTGCGGGAAAGAGTGAGAGCGGCTCTTATTTGTTACGATTTCCTGATCGGATTGGTGATATTGTGAGTCGTGTTGTTGCGGCGTCGGATAAAGTTTCAGTTACGGCAAAAATCCGGCTTGGTTGTACTTCCGATTCAATAAACGCAATTGATGTAGCGCAAGCAATAGAAGCTGCCGGAGCAAGTGCCGTTATTGTTCATGGTCGAACGGCGGCGGATATGTATCGGGGTGATGCGGATTGGGATGCTATTGCTGTGATAAAAACTAAATTGCGGAAAATGCAATTGTACGGCAATGGTGATATTAAAACGGTGGAAGATGCGTTATCAAAATTACGAAATTATTCTGTGGATGGAATAATGATTGGGCGTGCTGCACTTGCTAAACCTTGGATTTTTGGGCAAGTTGCCGCCGCAGTTGCGAATCGTGAAATTCCGCGTGATCCAACAGATTCAGAAATGAACCGGATAATAAGATTGCATTACGAATTACTAACAAAACAATTGACCCCGCAAGCCGCAATCTCGCAACTCCGTAAACATGTTTTTTACTACGCCGTCGGTAAACCTGCATCAAGACAATTTCGTAACGCAATTTGCCAGACAAATAACCCAACAGATTTTTTCAACCTCATAGACATTTTTTGGAAAAATTCAGAATTAGCGAAAAAGCGGAAATATTGATGTGAAATTTTTGGAATAAATGTAAGTTTTTAGAAAAATTTTTATTGTCGCCGGCATATACTAGACCTTTTCTCTAACCTAAAAATACATCAACGCAACAAAAAAACTACAACAAAAAACCGCCTTTAACTCCTCCGAGCCCCCCCCTAACCCCTCCAAAGGAGGGGAATAAGAAGATGCCTCCGAAGGATGCGAATATTCTCCTCATTCGGAGGGGTCAGGGGTGGTCTCCTACAGGTTAGCGAAAAGGTCTACTGTTCGTACCATAATTGCGTGACTCAAGAGCGTAAAAACTGATTTACGATAGGTAAGCAGGCGACGGCAAAGGAAATTTAAAGTGCGAACTGTTTGAAAATGTTAAAGCGGGTTTTCGGATACGTAAACCCGCTGGATTCCAAATTAACACGTGAACAATTTAAAAATTATGGTGTTATTATGAATTTTCTTATTCTTGTTTTTTTGTTTTTTTCTGTGTTTTTTGTTTTTGTATTACAAATTGAATCGGCGGTTTAATGAGTTGGAGGAGAAAAATAAACGACTTGAAGAGAAGTTAAATCAGTTGTTTGTTTCTCCATCTGAAAAAACAGATTTGCAATCGGAAACAAAAACATCTGCAACTTTGGACAAAAATATTGATTGTTGACATGGCGGGAGTTCACGAAATTTATCGGTTTGGAGCTATATTCGTTTTGGCAATTTTCATGGCACTTGCAGCTTGGGCTTACCAACGTTTCACACCGGAATCAAAATAACTATCCAAGCTCGCAACCGTTGACGAACAATATATTGAAGAACAACTTGACATTAATTTTATATTTATTAAATTTATGCCTTCGGTTTTATTGATAGCTGGCAGTTTATGAATTAATTTTTTTGATGCTGTAATGTGAATTGTTGCAAAAAAATTAATAAATTGTTTTGATCAAAATTCCGAAAATACTTTAATTTTCTTTGACTTTGCGGTTTTACCGTTATTTATGTTGTTGAAATGTTAAAGTACAAAGTACATTGTTGAATATTTAACGTAACTGTTCAGTATGTTGTTATGGTGAACAGTTTAGACACCAACTAACTCAAAATTGAAATTATGCGAAAAAACACTTTTCTATTGTTCCTGTTTTTTGTTGCGGCATTTTATAACGTTTCCGTTTGGGCGGAACGACCGCAATTTAAAATCAAAAAAATTGACAACTACCGTAACGAATGTTGCGGTATTGGCGATTTCAATAAAGATGGTCGCCTGGATATTGTTTCGGGCGAAAATATTTATTACGCGCCGGATTGGAAGAAAGTAAAATTTCGTGAAGTCAAATCTGACATAAACGAAAAAGGTAACGGTTACGCTTGGGATTTTATGGACGCACCAATAGATGTTGATGGCGACGGTTTGTTGGATGTGGTTACGCTTTCATGGCACGGACAAAGTATCGAATGGTTGAAAAACTCCGGCAAAGACAGCGGTTTATGGGAAAAATTTCTTGTTGAAAAAAATGGCAATTTTGAATGCGGCGACTTTTACGACGTCAACGGCGACGGTAAAGCTAACGAAATTGTTCCTTATGCACAAACGACATTTTGGTTAAGTGTTGAAAAGAAATCTGACGGAACGCAAGGACTTGTCAAACATCAAGTCAGTACGGAAAGAATTGATTATGGTTCTGGAGTTGGTGATGTGAATGGAGATGGAAGACCGGATTTTTTGCGTCCGTCGGCATGGTTCGAAGCGCCGTCAAAACCGGATGGCAAATGGATTCGTCATGCGTGGTCGCTCGGTTCGCCCAATGGAAAAACAGAACACACGGCACAAATTTTGGTATATGATATAAACGGCGATGGACGAAATGATGTTCTAGCAAGTTCCGCACATCGTTACGGTATTTTCTGGTACGAACAACTCGAAGAAAAAGACAAATGGAAACAACACACAATTGATAAATCTTGGACGCAAGCGCATTCATTGGCTTTAGTTGATCTTGATGGAGATGGGCTTCCTGAATTAGTTACCGGTAAACGCTTCCGCGCTCACAACGGTGCCGATCCCGAAGCAAATGCTCCGTTGTGTGTTTACTGGTATAAATTCAAACGTCAACCCGACGGCTCTGTTGAGTGGCAACGAAATGTAATTACAGAAAACGAAGGCGTCGGCGCCGGTATGGCAATTTACCCGGTTGATATTGATGGCGATGGCGACATCGATCTGGTTACTACCGGAAAATACGGCGGTCCCGTGATTTTTGAAAATGTTACAAAAAATAAATCATCGCAAAATAAATAACAAATAAATAACATACAGAATTATACAACACAATGGCGTCCATGCAGGTTTACAGTTGAACAATTGATAAGCCTGCATGTTACCGAAAAATCAATAATATTTTTTGTAACAATTAATATTCTGTCTCACTAAAGATGTAATTTTGGTGAAGTTTTATTAGGTAAATTTCTAAAAGTATAATTTTTTTGAGAATGGATATTTCTCATAAATCAGCGAAATTCGTAAATAAAATTGGAATTATTGAACGTTCATATTTGAGTTTTTAGTAACTTGTGAGGTTTATCTATTTGAGTTTGTTTTGATGTTTTTGTGTTGTTAAATTTTGATTTGTGGAATTGAAGTAGATTCCAAGTTTTGTTTCAGTTTAAACCAATTTACGTTTTATATTTTTTAGTTTTAGTTTTATGTTTGAGTATATTCAGGATAGTTTACGTGGGGCGATTAAGACTTTATGCGGCAATGGTCGTTTGACGGAATCTAATATGCGTGCCGGACTTGAGCAAGTTCGTCAAGCTATGCTTGATGCGGATGTGAGTCTTCCGGTGGTCAAAGATTTTATTGCTAATGTTTCCGAGAAAGCACTTGGTATTAGCGTAAAACAATACCTTGATCCGACAAAACAACTGATCAAAATAGTACAAGATGAGTTGATTGCATTGATGGGACCGGTTGATCATTCGTTGCATTTGAAGAAGCCGCTTTCGATTTTGATGTTGTGTGGATTGCAAGGTTCTGGTAAGACGACGACGTGCGGCAAGTTGGGCAAATTACTTCTTAAACGTGATCGGAAGCCGATGCTTGTTGCGGCGGATTTGCAGCGTCCGGCAGCAATTGATCAACTTGAGATATTGGGTAAATCAATTGATGTTCCGGTTCATGTGGATCGTGAGAGTAAAGACCCAGTTCAAGTTTGTAAAGATGCAGTTAAAAGAGCGCGAGCGGAAGAGATTGATGTTTTGGTGTTGGATACTGCGGGGCGATTGCATATTGATGAGGAGTTGATGAAACAACTTGCAACGATAGATAAGGAGTTGCAGCCGGATCAGATTTATTTTGTTGTTGATTCGATGACGGGGCAGGATGCGGTCAACAGTGCAAAGGCGTTCAATGATGCGTTGGAGCTTGATGGAGTGATATTGACGAAGTTGGATGGTGATACTCGCGGCGGTGCGGCGTTATCGGTCAAGCATATTACGGGAGTTCCTATAAAATTTATTGGTACGGGAGAGGTAATTGATACGTTGGAGGAATTTCATCCGGATCGGATGGCGGGGCGTATTCTTGGGATGGGCGATATGTTATCGCTGATTGAGCAAGCGGCGGAGAAGTTTGACAATGATGAGATGTTAAAGAATCAGGAGCGGTTGCGGCGAGGAATATTTACGTTGGATGATTTCAGAACGCAAATGAGCCAGGTCAGTCGTTTGGGGTCTTTTACAAATATTCTGAAATATATTCCGGGAATGGGCGATTTAACCAAAATGATTGGAGGTGTGGACATAAATGCTGACAACCAATTTAAGAATATCGGCGGTATCATTGATTCGATGACAAAAGAAGAGCGGGAATACCCAGAAATTATTGATACAAGCAGAAGGAGGAGAATTGCGAGAGGCGCCGGTGTTGATCAGGGACAAGTGAGTGGTTTGATCAAGATGTTTTTGCCAATGGCGGATGCGATGAAAAACATGTCAAATATGAATGTTCGTGATCAAATGCAGGCAATGCAAAGTTTAGTAAAATCCGCAAGCCAAAATCCAACCAACATATTAAAATATACAAAAATTGGAACAGGTACAAGACTAACTACTGAAGAAAAACGCAATGCCCGAAAACAACGCGAAAAAGAAAAGAAAAAACGCGAAAAAGAAAAAAGAAAAAACAGATAAAAATGTACTGTTCGTACTATAAATTGCAAGACTCAAGAGCGTAAAAGCCTGCTTTCCGATAGGTAAGCAGGCGAAGGTAAACGAAACTTAAAGTGTGAATTGTTTATAAAATTACCAGACAAATTTTATGCTAATTTCATCAGCCGGCGTAACGTCCACTCAAGAAGTAAAAATGTACAAATCACAATTAAAAATATCCGCAACATTCTCTCTTCAATTTCAGCATCTAATATCGCACGTTGTGAACGTACTTTTATTAACTCCGTCAAAAATTTAACCGTCCCTGTCTCCGAATCCGCAACAATATTGACATTGTCATTGTTATTCTCATTTGTTTTTTCTTCATTGTTGTTTGAATTTGGTTTTTTGGGATCGTCGGCAGGCAACTCGAAAAGATTTTTTTGTCCGTAAAGTGCAGATTCTTTGACCAAAGGCATTGCATCTGTTGGCAACTTAAAATATTTTCCGCCGCTCTTCGATGCAATTTCCGTCAAAAGTAATTCATTGCGGCTGGGATTTTCGCGTTCAAGATCACTCATTTGTACTTGAAAAGTTCGTGTGATTTCCTGTTTGCCTGACGGAATATTAAACTTGATAGACCACGTCCCCTCTTCTGTTAACGGAATATGTCCCAGATAAATTCCGGGCGAATTCGGGTCAAGCGTAACTTCAATTGTTCGCAATTTTCCCGCAGGAGATAATATGTCAACCGGAAGTTTTGGAATCATAATCGGTTTGAGTTGTTCGTCATTAGCAGTAACCCGCAACTTTGCAATTGATCCTAAACCATACCGCCTCTTGTCCAACGTAATAGAACCGCGATCCGAATCTCGTTGTAATCGCCCCTGTGAAGAATGACGTATAATTCGTGTTGCAATTTGTTCAAAATAATTCTCTCCCATTCGTCTCAACCGCCAAAGCTCACTACTGCCAAAATATAAAACTCGTCCTGCACCATAATATTGCTCAACAAACAACGCGCCCATTTCACCTAATACTTCCGGCGCACCAGATGTTGCCAAAAGTGTGGCTGTCGGTTTCACCGATTTGACAGGAAAATATCCGTAGAATCCTGGGAATGTACTCCAAAAATTACGTGATTCCGCCGGATTATCAATAGGACGCAAAAACTCCGACTCCTCGCCAACTCGCGTAAATTTAATAGGCCAAGCCTTGAGATCAGTTCGATAATGATGTTCAAAAGCCCGCGAAGGATGCCGAACTAAAAACTCTACAGGATACATTGCCCAAATCTTTTCCAATCCGCTATGCGAAACCCAACCCGACGGATTCGCAAGATTTACCGCACCTGCAAACAAAACCAAACCGCCGCCTTGACGCGCAACCCAATGTTCAAGAATATTAATTTGCTCATTTGATAAATCCATCCAGTCCGGATCAAACGCAAAAACTACATCATACTCCGACATTTCTTTTTGAGTTGTCGGAAATGTAGTGAGAATTTTGTCCGCATTCTGCGCAATACCGGATCGCGTCCAAGGAAGATAAACATCAATAGACATCGTCTTATCCCGAAATACTTGCGAACACAAAAATTGATAATCCCGATTCGGCGCCGACGCATAAATAAGCACACGATCCTTGCGATCAACTATCTCAATATCAGCATGACGCACATTGTCCTCAAGCAACTTATCTTCATCAGGCGTTAAAATTTTTACCATTAAACGCCGTTTGCCAATTTCGGTAAATTTCGTTTGAAACTCGGCTTCCACAACTCCATTGCGATCAAATTGAATTTCCTTTTCTGCAAGCCGAACATCCGCTCCCGTGTTGGCGTCATTCTGTTGCGACCACAATTCAACTTTAATTTTGTACGAATTCGACTCATTCTGATCATTCGTGCCGCCGATAAATTCAACCGGTACCTTGATCGTAAAAGGATCATTGGGGAAAAAACGCTCTGGAGAATCAAAACTCACAATCCGAAAATTCAACGGCTGACGCAACATGCCAACTCCAATTGTATAAAATGGAATCCGCAACCTTGACGCGGTTTCAAGA
Organism: Planctomycetaceae bacterium; assembly: GCA_031282385.1. Classification (GTDB taxonomy): domain Bacteria; phylum Planctomycetota; class Planctomycetia; order Pirellulales; family Thermoguttaceae; genus WRKP01. The sequence continues at coordinate 7,440 of JAITDV010000659.1, forward strand.
GATGATTCTGTTGAACGTCCTGAATTTTGACGACCATCTGAAATAACAATCACACCTGCTAACGGTCGTCCTCGTTCCAATTGAAGTACTTCAAACAAAGCGTCGCCAATATTCGTTTCTTCGCCATCAGCTTTGACTAATTCCAACGCTTCAAGTTGTAATTGTATTTGATTCGGTTGGGTAATTGGAATTGATTCGGACGGCGTGTTTGAAGTTTGAGACGGTTGAGATGTTTTATTTTCATTTGTTTTAGCCGGTTCAACTGTTGCTGACGGCAATGTCGGATTCTGTGTTATTCGGCGAAGTGTTTTGTCAAACGAATATAAAACCACGTCATGTTGCTCGCTTAATTTTTCTACAATTTCACTACGCTTGATCCAATCAACAACCGCCTCAATCCGACTCGGTCCAACTAATGAATCATCCATCAGTTCAGACAAACTTTCATCCAACGATTCCAAATTATTTGATTGACGTTGCAATACATCGTGATTGCCCATACTTGCACTCGTGTCAATCATTATTGCAACACGCGAACTACCAATTAAACGTTCCCATTGCGGATGAAGATAAACCAACAACAGCGCAACAATCGCAAAAATACGTAACATCAAAAGTAAAAAACGTTGCCAACGCCTCAAATCAATCGCATCAATTCCATAACGCCGCACAAAAAAAACTATCAATAACAAAGCCACAAGAACAGGAATAAAATAATCTTGATTTTCCTGTACTCGCGCCCAACGAAAAACAGTTTCATTGGAATTAGAACCGGTTGTAGTTGACAAAGACGGAATCTGATTTGCAAAAAAATCCGCCGACACGATATTCGATAAACTCGAATCGCCTAATGATCCTGAAATGTACGAAACTAAATCTGACATTATAAAAAATTTTTTTTGTACCGCTTATTCTAATTTGCACAATACGAAAATAAACTCATCAATCTTGAATTTTCGGTTTTTAGATAGTGTTTATGTGGTAATATCACTAACGTCCCTTTTGTTCATTAAAAGTATATATTTGGTCGTGTGTTTCTTATCGTCAACTATTCTGTTACCCAATCTCAATAAATCCACGTGAGATAACTTCGTTTTCCGAACGGCTCTAATGCTCCAACTCTTATCTGTCAAATTAACTTTAGTAGCCAAAAATCCTCAAAAAAACGCGCCCTTATGCCATTATGTTTTGTTTGATATTGTCTTAAATTCACCATCTAAAGAACAAGGGCATAAGGTCACGTTTTTGGGGGATTTTTGGCTACTAAGGGTTGGATAAATAGGGGTTGTTTACTTTAGATTACAGCGTTTTTGTCTGCTTCGTTCCTATCCCCTAACCCCTTTCTTAAACAATTGAATCCCGCAACTGAATAGTTATCATTCAAAAAGGATCTAATAATACTTACATTACTCATTGACCTTGCCATAAAAAAGAAAATTCCACTGAATAATTACAAAAAAACGTATTTTTCTAAATCGCTTATTTTATATCACCGTTATTCCAATTGGACTCAATCAAAAAATCTAAAACCTAATATTAAGCAATACAATAAAAAAGCGAAAAATAATTTAATAATTTAGAGAAAGATCTAAAGTTTATATTGACCCGCCCGTAACAGTGTACGAATTTCTCCGTTTCACTGGCAAGCGATTTAAACGCGCACAGGTATTTTTCGGCAAATTGCAAATATAAAAGAAAAAAACGCGTCAACAATTGACCTTTTTTTGAATACCTAACAAACATGACACAGTATCATTTTTGTTGGTAACGATATTGGCAAACCCCACAAAAAAAAGGAAGTACCCTGTTAGCATGAACTAACAAGGGTACTGAACCTACGAACCTTTAATCTTTTTACGAAAAGATTACAAAAATTGGATACGTATTAAGTATAAATCAAAAATTATTAATGTCAATAATGCCAAATTTTCCCATTTTTTCTACCAAATGACACACTAACCACTGTTGGCACAATATATTCTGCATCTACTGTTATAACATATCCAATCTTGTAATCAAGTCGCAACTTTCCTCAATACATCTTATGGCGTTGTCCGGTTATAACATATCCAATCTTGTAATCAAGTCGCAACTTGAGGAAGTCCGGTTCAATAACCGGCAAAGTTATAACATATCCAATCTTGTAATCAAGTCGCAAACGGGCAAAATTGGCTTTTACCGCCATTCAAAAATTCTTTCTTTGCTCTACAACAAAGTTCACCGGAATATTCCTCCTCAAGACTGTTGGTATGGACATGAGGTGTTTTATGTGGACGGCACGGAAGTGACGCTGGACGACACCGCCGCCAACCAAGCCGCCTTTCCGCAACCGGAAAGTCAAAAAAAAGGACTTGGTTTTC
>JAITDV010000019.1 GCA_031282385.1 Planctomycetaceae bacterium
GGACCAGCCGGTTAGGCAACCGACGCATTCTCCAACACAGCCGGAATAGCCGGTTTTGCAACCGACGCCTGCTCCAACAAAGCCGGAACAGCCGATTACGCAACCGACGCCTGCTCCAACAAAGCCGGAAAAGCCGGTTTCGCAACCGACGCCTGCTCCAACAAAGCCGGAAAATCCTCTTCTGAAACCGACGCCTGCTCCATCAAAGCCGGACAAGCCGGTTCTGCAACCGACGCCTGCTCCACCACAGCCGGAAAAGCCGCTTACGCAACCGACGCCTGCTCCAACAAAACCTGATACTCCACCTGTTTCGCCAACGCCCGTTTCGCCCAAATTGGAAACACCGGTTGCGTCTCAGGCATCGGTAGATTCTGTGGGTAACACGAAAGAAGTGATAGAATTGATCAAAAAATTGGGCGGCAGTTACAAGTTATCGCCGAATGGAGTGTTGACGACTATAAATGTTGATGGTGCGGCGATGACGGCGGATATGTTTGATGTATTTGCCAAACAGACTGAACTTGATACGTTACAGGTTGCGAATTTTCGTGGACTTAATGATAAGGTGTTTTCAAAAATATTGGGTTTGAAAAAGTTGAAAACACTTTCGATAACTAATTCGATTATAACGGATATATCGGTTGATGCGATAGTTAAATCTTTTCCGTCCCTTCGCAATCTTGACTTATCGCGCAATGCTTCGTTGACGGATGATTCGCTTTTTCATATAGGTAAATTGAATGAGCTTGAGTCGTTGGTGGTGAATTATTGTACGTTTTCTGAATTTGGGTTGATGAATCTTGAGAAGTTGCCGAAGTTACGTGCGTTGGATATTCGTGGTAATGTTAAGATTAGTGCCAGTGGACTTGGAATTATTGCGAAGATACCGTCGCTTCGTTCTTTGAAACACATGTCCAATACGGTTGATGATATGGCTCTTGCGGAGTTATCGGCGGCGAAAAATCTTGATACGTTAGACATGTATGATTTTGCGATTACGGATGTTGCGGGCGAAGAGTTAAAGAAGTTACCAAAGTTGACGAGTCTTGTAATTTTCCGTTGTTTGAATTTCGGTTCACAAGGGCTTTTGGCGTTGAAGGGTAAGCCGTTAAAACGTTTGACATTGCGTGATTTGACGTCGCTTGATGATGTTGGCATGGAGGCATTTCGTGAGTTTACGACATTGAGACGTCTTTATTTGCACGAGTTGAATTCTATAACGGATGTAGGAATGATGAATTTGGTTTATTTGAAAGACCTGGAATTATTGGATATTTGGAGTGTGCCGTCGATTACTGATAAGTCAATTGAATCAATTGCAAAGTTGCCGAACTTAAAATCAATCTCGATTCGGTCAACAAAGATTACAGACAAGTCAGTTGATTTACTACTTACGATACCGAAGTTGGAGGAACTTATTCTCACAGATAACGCATCAATAACTGAAGCCGCAAAAGCAAAACTAAAAGACTCAAAAAAATTCAAATCTCTCACTCTTGATTCGGCTCAAAAATAAAACGGATAATGCCGTTGCTAGCACGGCTAGAAATAGATTTAGGGAACTCTAAAAACTCATTTTGTCCACGAATTTTCACGAAAGATCACGAATTAAATAATTTGTACAAATTTGTGTCAATTCGTGGATAAAATAAATTTATTATCTAAACTTGTCAATCCTGAAAATTTTGATAATTCTGTAAAAAATAGGTTTTTAGAAGTTGCCTTTATTTGTTTATTACTTGACTCAAAACACTAAATTCTCTGAAATATTACGGAATTTGAAATATAAATTTGAATGAATTTTGGTTTATATTTTGAATAATTGTTACGAAAAATATATGAAACTTACTCCATTAAAAATTTCCGATTATAAACGTGCAGGACGCAAGATAGCAATGTTGACGGTTTATGATTATGTTGGTGCGCGTATATTGGATGAGGTTGGTATTGATGTTTTACTTGTTGGAGACAGCTTGGGCAATGTTGTACAAGGTAAATCGACAACATTGCCGGTTACGCTTGATGAGATAATTTATCATGCTGAAATTGTTTCGCGTGCGGTGCGGCGTGCGTTAGTTGTTGTGGATTTACCTTTTCCGTTTTGCCAACTTGGCGCTGATGACGCAATTCGCGCAGCTGCCCGTATTTTCAAGGAGACGGAAGCGGATGCGGTCAAAGTTGAAGGCGGCAGCAATCGCGCTGCAACTATCGCCGCACTTGTTGACGCAGGAATTCCTGTCATGGGACATTGCGGATTGTTGCCGCAAAATGTTCATCAAGCAGGCGGATTCTTTATTCAACGCCAACGCGAAGAATTGTTGCGAGATGTTAAGGCGATAGAAGCTGCGGGGGCATTTGCAATTTTGATTGAGTGTTTAACGGCGGAAATCGCAAAAGAAGCAACGGAGGTATTAAATGTTCCGACAATTGGTATTGGTTCGGGAAGTGATTGTGACGGACAAGTGTTAGTTTTTCATGATATATTTGGCTATTTGCCGCCTGAAAAAGAACGTCCGCCCAAACACGTCAAACAGTACGCCAATTTAAAAGCAATTATCACCGAAGCAACAAAAAATTACATCAACGATGTACATAATTCAACTTTTATTGTTTAACTGAATGGATATACTAGACGCTTTTGAAATTTTGATTTTTAAGATGGTTCACAAAGAAAATCAGAATTATTGCCGAACAAGTCTATTATTTTTTTGTCCGATAATAAAATTTTATATCATTGTTTTAATTTCAATTTTTGTAATATTTCAGCGGAATGTTTTTTATGTTGTTTTATAAAATAAGGCTGAAAGCCTTGAATCATTAGCGTAGGGCAACGCCCTACGACAATGATACCCAATAGCTCAAAGCCTGAAAGGGCGACATCAAATTTCAATTTAACATGCCAACAACACAATACATTGCGTCTCACATAGATTTAATGATTACGCCTTTTCAGGGCTAATTTTGTTGTTATCCTTTTCGTAGGTTGATGCCCTGCGCTAATGATGTTTTGGGCTTTCAGCCCATTGCCGTGAATTTAACTCAAAACAATTTTAAGCATTTCACGATAAAAAGATTCTACTGAATAAATACCAATTTTTGTGTTTTAAACTGTTAGCACCTTAAATTTCGTTTACTTTCGTCTGCTTACCTATCGAAAAGCGGACTTTTACGCTCTTGAGTCATGCAATTTATAGCACGAACAGTAAATGTAATACAAATTAAATTTTTAGAGATTTTCAATTGAAAGAAGATGAGGTTGATAAATGATGCGAATAATTGTAACGAAAATTATTTATTTGTTTGTTCTGTTTTCTACATCGGTTTTTGCGGCGGCAAATTCTACGGCGATTCGCGAGGGTACGGATGCGTTTCATAATAAAGAATTTGACCAAGCAGCAAAAGCATTTGAAAAAGCTGCGGAAAATTCGCCCAATGATCCGCGTGTAATTTATAATCATGGAGTTGCGTTGGCAGCATCGGGCGATCTTGATGGTGCAATTGAAATTTTGCGTAAATCGGCAATTGATCGTGATCCGAAAATTGCCGTGTTATCATTGAATACGTTGGCTCAAATTCACATTGACAAAGCTCGAAAACAATTGCCCGAAAACCAGAACGAAATACCTTCTGAAAATCGTGACACAATTCGTAAACTCACCGCCGAAGCCGAACAATTCTACATGGATATACTTGCAATTGAACCTGAAAATCAAAACGTAAAACAAAATATTGAACAATTGCGGACATGGAAGACGGTTATTGAATCGCGTTGGGAACAAGCAGACCGGACTAAAAAACGTCAGTCGGAAATGTATAACAGATTAGATTGGATAGATAAATGGCAACATGATATTATAAATTCAATAGAACCGCTAAAAGAACAAACTAACTCGCCCAAAAAATATCAGACGTTGTACGAATCCGCCACAAAACAACAACAGCTAATCGATGAACTTGATTCCGCCCGCGAAGATTTGAAAAAACTATTTGCCGGCAACGATACAGAAGGATTCAAGAATTTTTTGCAAGAAGTTGACAAAATCCGCAACACATCCGCCGAAGTTAAACAATCTCTTGATAAATTCAACGAAATTGAAGCTCAAAAAAAAGCTGAACGGTCAAATAGAAAATTAAACCAATTAAAATTTAGTCTTGCACCTTTTGAGAATATAGTTACGGAAGCAGAAAGAATACAAACACAGCTCATAGACAATAACCCTTTCTCAAATGAATCCGCCGATAACCAAATAAACAAAGAAAATAACGAACAAAATATTCGTAACGATAATTCCGCAAAAATAAATTTACAACAACAAATCTATCTTCAAAACCTGATCGCCTATTTAATGCCGTTGATGCACGCACGGGCAGAAGAAGGAATTGAAATAGCCAAAACACAGAATTTGAATCCGCCGCCAATAAATAATCCCGACAAACCAACATCGTCCGCCGACACTTATTTGCCCCAACAACCCGAATCCAATCCACAACAAAAATCAATGGAACTTGCAATAAAATACGCGCCGGAAATACAACAACTTGCAAAAAATGCTGCTAATTTTCTAATTCAAAATAAATACAAAGAAGTACTGCCCGATCAAAAACAAGCACAAAAACTCCTCCGCGAAATCTTAAACCAACAAAACAAAAATCAGGATCAGAATCAGGATCAGAATCAAGATCAGAACCAAGATCAGAATCAAGATCAGAATCAAGATCAGAATCAAAACAAAGAAAATCAAGAAAACAAAAACGGGAACGACCAACAAAATAACGATAAAAATAACTCTCAATCCCAATCTGCGGAATCAAAACAAGAAGAAAATAAGAAAGATTTGACAGACACTGAAAAGTTACGTCAAGAAGAAAAAGCCGAACGCCGCATACGCCAAGTTAAACGAAAACAACAAGAAGCCAACGAACGCCGCGAAGAATTAAAATACCATATCTTACAACCAACACCTGTGGACAAAGATTGGTAATTTGTTCATTCTTGAAATTTTGAAATTTTGGTAACTTGCGTATGTCCCTCAATAAGTAAGCCCGCAAACATTACCAAAAAACTCAAGAGTAAACAATTATAAACTGTTCATACTTTAATTTATTTTACCATCGCCTGCTTACCTATCGGAATGCAGGCTTTGACGCTTTTGAGTCACGCAATTTATAGTACGAGCAGTAACTGTTCGTACTATAATTACATGACTCAGCGGTGGTGAAGGAAATTAAAGCGTGAATAGTAGATATTTTCTCTAACCTAAAAATATATCAACGCAACAAAAAACCTACAACGGAAAACCACCTTTAACTATTCCGAGACCACCCCTAACCCCTCCGAAGGATGGGAATAAGAAGACGCCTCCGAGGGAGGCGAATAATTCCCATCCTTCGGAGGGGTCAGGGGTGGTCTCCTACAAGGTTAGCGAAAAGGTCTAGTTTAAAATCAGCCGACACTTACACGTAATGCGGGTTGTTCTTCGTTGTCTGATTCGTTGGTACATTTGTTTTCATTTGTTTTGCAAAATTTAATTAACGAATTTTCGGCGTAACGCCCCTCGTGAACAATCCCGCGTTTTGTTGTCAATACAAACCGCGTAATTTCAGAAGCGATTCCAGTTGAGTATTCGTCTTGTAATTTTTGCAAAATATCTTTCCACGCTATTCCGCTTCGATAAACCAATCTGTAAACTTCTTTCAAAATATTTATTTCACTTGTCGTGTAACCATTACGCCTCAAGCCAATTAAATTAAGCCCCACAATCCGGCTCGTAAGACCATCAACCGTAACAAATGGTAACACATCTTGAATCACATGAGCTTGCGCACCAACCATAGCGTAAGACCCGACCCGACAGAATTGATGTACTCCCGCCGCACCACCAATATTTACCCGATTACCAATCTCAACATGCCCCGCAAGCATAACATTGTTCACAATAACATTGTTGTTACCAACCTTACAATCATGCGCGACATGAGCATTCACCATAAAATAATTCGAATCGCCAATTTGAGTCACAGAAGGTTCATGCATTGCCCGATGAACAGTTACGTTTTCACGAAATATGTTATTGTCGCCAATAACTATACCGCCGATATTGCCGTCAAGCGAAGTATGTTGCGGCAAATTACCAATCGTCGTACCTTCACAAAAAATATTCTTGTTGCCGATAATTACACCACGTTTAATCGTAACATGAGACGCAATACGACAATCATCACCAATAACAACATCCGGCTCAATAATACAAAAATGTCCTATTTCAACATTGCTGCCAATTCGGGCAGAAGGACTAATAGCGGAAAGTGAATCAATACTCATCAGGTAAAATTTTTTTATTTGTTTGTTAAATTTTTGTAACAATTATTTAGTTTAAACGCTCACACTTTAATTTCAGTTTACTTGCACAAGCCGCCCAAACTTCAAACGCAAACAAATTAAAATGTGTTCAGTATACACTATACACTGCTCGCACTACAAATTGCGCGACTAAAGAGCGTAAAAGCCCGCCTTCCAATAGGTAAGCAGACAACGGCAAAGGAAAGTTAAAGTGTGAACAGTTTACCTCTTGCAGCTCAAAACAACACAACTACACGCTATGTTAATTTCAAAAACAAAACCACAAGAAATGTAATCACACGATTACTTGGCGAACAATACAAAATTTTCCCGTTCAATGGAAGATCATTTTTCAAAAATTTTTTTCCTTCCCATTATTAGCCCAAATATGAGACTGATAAAATTAAATTGACCATCCATAATCGGAACAACCAACAGTAAACAACCTAAAATTGTTACGTTACTTGTATCATCGACCGTCCATGAAATTTTTTCGTCCCACGATAATTCTTTGGATTTCGGGCGGCGTATTCTTATTCCCCTTCTTCGGAGGGGTTAGGGGTGGTCTCTGAGGAGTTAAAGGCGGTTTTTTGTTGCGTTGATGTATTTTTAGGTTAGAGAAAAGGTCTATTGGACTTCAATTTGTATTCTAATCTGTGGCGATTTAGCTCTAATTGCCAACAATTTGATCAGAAATTTTGGCAATATTAACTGAATTTATGGCGATTTAACCTTTTAAACTGTTCGCATTTTAATTTCTTTTACAGTTGCCTGCCTACTTATTGGAAAGCAGGCTTTTACGCTCTTGCGGCACGCAATTTGCGACACGAACAGTCTATTATCTTAAACCTCTGTGTTGGAAGTCGCATTTATTTGTTATTTTCCAATTGCCGTTGTTTGTTTTTCTCATTTCGATGTCAAATTCTACACGTTCTGGTACTGGTTTATCGGTTGGAAATTCGTTTTTTAGCCATCCGCTTTTCGGCATCCAATTTACCATTGCAATAAACGTAACCGAAGCAACCGGTGGATTGGTCAAGTAATTTACTTTCACGTCAAGACTAGAAAAAGATGCATGAGGGATAAGAATCAATGACATATTACTTCTTGCCAGACTGCGCGGTTTTTCGGCGCTGTCATCAATAAATGTTAAAACCAACTCAAGATCATCGTTCTCAATTGCACGAACAATTTTGTTGAGAGCACGTGTAACTGATTTACGATCCGTGTCAACAAAACAGTAAAGCAAAATACCAATCACAAGCAAACCAACCACTAAAAGAGTTGTAACTACGAATGTTCGTATTTGTTGGTTTTGTTGAAACATGCTAAAACCGACAACTCCGACAACAAACGCCAAACCAATCCATATCCATATATTTTCAAGCAATATTACCATTGATTATCAAATACTCCATAAATAATCGTTACAAAAACTGATAACAAGTCTGTTATAAAGAAACTGTTCTAAATGTAATAGTTCATTTTGACCTATTCTCATTTTTCATTGTTCTGTGTGGTTTAAACTGTTCACACTTTGAGTTTCCATTACAGTTGCCTGCTTACTTATCGGCAAGCAGGCTTTTACACTCCTGAGTCGCGCAATTTATAGTACGAACAGTATAACACCCGGATTAAATGCTTCAACAACAGCAGTCAAGCAAATAAAGACATAATTCCAGTACAATAATAAAGTTTTTTAGTATCATTTCATCCAAATGCAAGATTCGAATGAAATGATACAAAACTGTTTTTATAAAATTATTGCATAACTACTTTCACAATTGTTTTTTCGTAACCTAAACTTTTTAGTACTTCAAGTATTTCGGAGCAAGTTGGGAACATACGACCACTGCTGCGTTTGTACTCACTGACGGCGTTCATAAATTCAACTTCTTCAAGTGAATAATTCCGTTCGCAAGTTGTAGGATCAATTTGTCTGCGGCGGTGTTTTTGAGGGCGGCTTAAAGTTGTGGTTTGTTTTTTTCTGTTGTTTGTTTTTATAATAGAGTCAAACTCATCAAGCGTAGCCAATTCGTCCGAATCAAAAGGAATATTGTTGTCTGTTATATCTATTGTGTCGTAATATTTCTTTTTCTTTTTTAGTTGCCGTGGCCAACTAACGTATGCTCGTTTACGTTTCGTCTTTTCCGCTGAATTATGCAACATATTTTCCGTTCCAACAGTTGTAGTTGTTGTGATTGGAGCAACTGTTGTTTGTTTTTTAGGAGTGGTGTTATCTGCCGGATTGATTTTGTTGTTTGTTTCAGCGGTTGCGGTTTTTGTAAGGATTTTACGTTTACGTGATGATTTTGACTTTCCGGTTATCGGCGTCAAATGGTGATTGCCGGTCAAATCGACATGCGGCGTTAGTGGAACGACGGTCTGGAAATTTCCGGTTAATGATTGTCTATTTTCGAGGGGAATTTGAGTAGTTTTCATTGTTTCTCCTTTGTAATTAAACTGATCGTGTCTGTAATTTTGCCGGCAATTACGGATTACTTTGCAGCAATCCGGTAATTAAACAACACGCAATTATTTTTTCGTTTGTCTTCACTATTACGCGGGCAAGCCGAAAAATTCTCATGTATGTTTTTTGAACAATAAATTTTAAACTGTTCACACATTAAATTTCATTTATCACCGCTTGCTTACCTATAGGAAAGCAGGCTTTTACGCTATTGAGCCGCGAAATTTATAGCACGATCAGAATACAAAACATTCAGTTAGTCTCCAGCAAGTTCTGTTATGGAGATGTTAATGGGGGGATGGGTTAATGGGGACAAGGGTTTCTCAAGAAAAATTTTTTGTGTTGAGTAATTAATTTGCGCAACGTTAATTATTCAAAAATTTTTTCAATATTTATCAGGCATCTGAACAGTTCGGATTTTAGGCAGTATTCTTGATATGATTCTAAATTTTCGTTTGGCTATATTGCGGCGATTTGGTGTTGCGTATTAAAACAACACAAATGTTCGGCGGCTGACTTTCCGTTAAGTTAGCCTTATGCAGTTTAGTGAAAATTGGAGTGTCGGCAGTTTAAAATTCCGATTGTGTGTTGCAATTGCCGATAAACATGGAAAAACCCGTTTGCAGAGTCGGTCAATGTTTTGTTAAATTTTAACGATCATTAAAAAATTACGGATTTAATAAAGTTACCGGTTGTAGTAGTTTGGGGGTTGTATTTTTTATAACGATTATATTGTTTAGATTATGGTTTGGGTTTGCTGAATTTTGAATCGGCTGCGGTTTAATTGTTACAATAAATACTGTCGTTAAGTATTATTTTGTGTTTAACGTCTCAAAAACTTTGTTGAATTAACTTTGGCTATGGCGGTTGATTTTTTTTGATGGGGAAAAGGATATGATTAGGTTTGTTGTATGTTTTTTTGTGTCGGTTTATTTTATTTCCTTTCAATTTTTGTTAAGCTGTAGCGGGTTTGAGCAATATTCTATTACTATCGGGCAAACAGTCTGGCGCGATTATTACCGCCAACGTGATATTCCGGTTAAATTTTTTATTCCAGCGGTTCCTGTAACGTCTAACTCAAATAATCCGCAACAAGGATTGCCAATAATTCTATTTTCACATGGGTTGGGTGGTACATTTGATCGTTGTGCGTATTTGAGTCGGGCGTGGAGTTCGTTTGGTTTTATTGTTATTTCGGTGCAACATCCTGGCAGTGATGAAAGGATATGGCGGGGAAAGGTGCGTTTTGTCAAAGAGTTGCGGGATTCGTATGAGCAGAATTGGAATTGCAGGACGCGGGCGGAAGATTTACGTTTTGTGTTGGATAATTTTGTTGCGATGGCAGCGGCAGGCAAGTTGGGGCAATTGAGGGCGGACGTCAATAATGTTGGTGTGAGCGGTTATGATATTGGTTCTCTTGCGCCGTTGCTTTTATCGGGTCAAATGCCTCCTGATCAAGGAGTATCTTTGCGGGACGATCGCGTTAAGGCGGTTGTGGCAATGAGTCCGCCGGTGCGGAATCCGGGATTGGACAACACCAAAGTTTATGCGGGAATAAAAATTCCTGCTTTGTTTATTACCGGAACAAAAGATAACGGAATTATAGGCGTAACCAAAGCACACCAACGCAGAATTCCGTTTGATTGTATGACAAGTGAGAACAGGTATCTTGTTATTTTCCACAACGGAGATCATCAAGTTTACGCGGGACCTTTATTTTCTATTTCAAATTTGTTCAGGCAAGACGCTATTTACCAAGCTGTGATTACACGTGTTTCAAGTTATTTTTGGTTGGCTTACCTTGCCAATAACAATTGGGCAAAAAGCATAATGGACAATAAACAAATAGACGTTTCGCTCATTAATATTGCGACTATTGAAAAGCATATCAAACCGAAAGATCAAAATCAAATTCCAAAGAAGACAAATTCATCTGTGTTTCTTCCGTCGCAATACTACCGAAAAATTATTTACGCCCAATAATTCTCGCGGCAATATCAAATAAACAACACGTCAAGAAAAAATCTTTTTTTCACATTTGAATTTTTGTAATATCTCAGTGGAATTTTCGTTCTTTTAATAAGAGTAGCTTGAATAGTTAAACTTTGATTTCAATTTTTGTTGTGTGATTCGTTGATTTTTTTGAACCATAGTCTTGCTTTTTTGCGGATTGGCAGGTCCCTGAGAATCCATGTTGCGGTGTGATTGGGATAGTGGAAAGGCTCTATTTCAAATTGTTCTGCGAATCCGGTATTTTCGAGATATTTTTTTGTTGTGTCGAGTTTACCTTCTTGCGAGAACCAAACGGGGCGAGTCCCAAGACGTTTCAACCGTTCAAGTGCCGACTTACGATCCGCTCCCGCATAACCCCATTTTTCGTTAACGCCGTCAAGATGAGCATGACAAAAAAAACCTGACCACAAACCTGCAATATCGTCGTCTCGCAACCCAATATAAAAACATCCAATACTTCCCCGCGAAAACCCCGCAAGAATAACCCGCCGCGAATCACCCCCAAAACGAAAACAAACATCTTTAACTGTCTCTATACAATATTGCTTTGTTTTTTCAACATTGCCCCACCACTTCTCACAATTGCTCAACTTATTTTGGTCTTCTTTGACAAACGGCAAACAAACCCAAATTGCACCTTCACCACCGCTCAATCCATACCCAAGAACACATCCATCAACCGTCCCGTCTGAAAAATCTTGCCCGTTACGATAACCGCCATTACCCGGAAACTCCACAATAACCGGCAATTTCGATCGCTTCGTCCAACCCGTCGGCAAATACAACGTATGATAAACATTTGTCTCTTCCCAATTCGGTGTTGTAAACCGCACACGTTTACCCGCTTGCGGAGTTTCATTAACAACAACCGGAACAGTAACATCTACAGGCATTTCATAAAGCGACAACTCGTCGGCATACAATTGCACAACAGAAAAAAACGCAAAAAAAAGAAAAAAATAAAGCAATATTTCAGTGAATTTAGTGTTTTTAGGATGTAAACAGTTTAATCTTACCTTATTCATTGACTTTGTCTTGTGCCTTAAAAAAACGAAAATTAAACTGAATAGTTACAAAATAATATTTTTATAGGTCTCTCTAAATTTTTTTAATTGTGTGCAAGGTTTTGCTCAAATTCTTCCAGCGATTCACAATCTATCGCCTGATATAAAAGCGATTCCAATGCGATCAAATCTCTGTAAGAATTAACTACCGAAGAAATTGAATCAGGTATTTTCCTGAAACGTCTTTCAAGTATCTTCAGAATAGCTTCAGCTTTACCTTTAGCCATACCTTCAGCTATACCTTCGACTTTACCTTCGTTATATAAAATTCCTAATGTTGAATTGACCATTTCATTAGCCACCTTTTCTGATACTAAATTTGATTATTTACGGAATATTTTTGTTATTTGTGTTACTGCTTCCGAGCATGTATTTGCTGGTGCTTGAGCAACCTGCGGCATCGGCTTGTAAGATTTGTTCGGAGTAATTTTTTGGGTTTTCTGTTACGCTAATTGGAACGATATTTTTTTGGGGATTTTCTTTAATTTCTGGTTTTGTGAAAACGAGATTGTGATTAGTAGCCGGAATTGAAGTTTGGGTTTTGTTGTCTGGGATTGAGTCTGTTTTTAATTTGTGTGAGTTTGCAGAACCTGTAATTTCTTGTTCAAAATTATTACTACAGATTTTAATTTCCTGCAAAGGATTTATAGCGGTTGTTGCGTTATTTGCGGTAGTATTTTGCGGCAACTGATAATCAAAAAGGCCACGTAGGTAAAACGGTAAAACCCAAAACGACGATGCAGCAGCAACTGATTCGGTTTTTGCAGATTGTGATGTTATTGGTGTTTGTAATGCTATAGTAGTTGTATTTGATGTTTTTTCTTTATTATTATCGATTGTTGGTGTTGTTGTTACTGTTGGTTTGATTTTTTGTGGAGTTGAAGGGGATGTTGAAGTTTGGGCAATTTCCGGTTTTACAATTGATTCAACAACTGCAGATGAATTTTCGGCAGTTGATTCTTCGTTTGTAGTATTTGTAATTGCGGTTTTTTTAGGAATTGTTTCAGATTTTTTTCCATAGCTTTTTATACCTTTATATGGTGTTGTTTGGGTAACATTTGTTTCGGTTGTAGTAGTGTTATCGAGTTGGGTTGGTTCTGAAGGTTGATGTGCAACAATCCGCAAACGTCCTTTTTTTGCCGCATTGGTCAACTGCTCAATCTTAGATTCCTCCAGCATAAATGATATTTTTTGTATGTTATTTCCTTTGGAATCGTATCCGTAGTTTGTCAAATTATGAATTTGAACATTTTCTAAAACAAGTTCACTAACGGAATCTAAATCGAATTTGTCCGCGTAAGCTTGTAACACTTGTTCTTTGATACTTGCAAGATTTCCTTTTGGGATTCGTCTTGCGATAACACGAACATCAACACGGCTTCCTTTCTTGAGAAATTGTCCAGCTTCAACATTTTCCGATTCCGTATTTTTTTTCACTAACAAAAAATCCGTTTGATTAGCGTCAATTTGTTTTTCGGCAATCAGAGGCGTGCGTTTACTTCGCCAATTTACGTCAAGAGAAATAATTTTGTAACCGGCAGGAATAAATTTAGCGACATTGTCCATGTCCTGTTCGTCATCTTTGGCAATCAGCAAATCTTCGCAAATCGGACAATTCACCGGAATCGGAAAAGCCGGTCGCCGCCTGTAAACATCCTTAAAACTCGTAATAGCCCGCGCAGGTAACTCCGCAAACGGAACATCAACAAAACTAACATGTTCAGCCATAATCTCCAGCCCAACCGGAATCGCCGTTTTGGCGACAAGAATTTTTGTCCGAGGTCCTTTGTCAATAATAACAACCTGTGGTGTATCCGCAGACACAAATACGTATTGCCCAATAAATTTGGCACTAATCCAACCAACCACAAACGCAAAAAATAAAATAACAAACGACGAAGTTCGCATTGTTCCGCCTTCCTCCAATTTTAATCTATTGTCTTTAAACTCCGATCAAACAAGCCAAAAAATACATTACAAACAACGTTACACTTTCTCAAATCCGAACAATTTAACATTTGTTCAGTACACGCAAAGATAAAAACATACAACTATTTGATATTGATCGGCATTTCAACAAATCAAATCAACAGTTTTTTGAGCTGGACTTTTGCAAAATTAATAAATACCTTTATCAAAATAGCTTATGATGAAGTTTTACTCAATTTTGTCATATTTTGAAACAAAAAAATATAGAAATTATTGAAACTGAATTATGAACCCCTTGTTTTTACGGCATATCGGTTTTGGGAAAAATAATATTTGACACGATAACATGATAAAAATCGGAGGTTTTCAATACTTCAAACCCTTGTATTACAGTGTGAAATGCCATTTGCAAAAGTTCAGTTGAATTCAAAATTCAGAACGCGAGATCGGCTATATTGGTAACTGTTAAGTAACTAGTTGTCCCTGAAAAAGTCTTTTTGTTGTTTTAATGGTAGCCAACTTGTTCGCGGCGAGTTCGTTTGAGCATCTGAATGGGTACTCCTTGTCAATTAATTTTGATAATAGCCCTTTTC
>JAITDV010000040.1 GCA_031282385.1 Planctomycetaceae bacterium
GCCAACCGTCTGGAACTCGGCGAATCGTTCACTCGGTTTATCGACGCAAAACGTAACAATTTTGTCAAAAACGCAAAAGATATTTGGAAGTTCGACGATTGCGCAACCGTGCCACATACAACTGATTACGAAGGTTTGCGCGGCGACGGAACCTGTGCGCCCGACGGTTACATCAATCCGGGCGATTTTACATGGGCATTGCATCTCTATTGGCAACAGTATCGTTTTTCGATGGACGAATCGCTTGTTACCGACCATACGGCGCACGCTTTTTATCCGTTACTCAAACAAAGTGTGAATCTATATTTGAAACTGCTCAAAAAAGGCGACGACGGGAAACTCCATTTGCCCAAACTGCATTCGCCCGAATACGGCAACGACGAAGATAACAACTACAATCTGTCATTGTTGCGCTGGGCGTGCGAAACACTGCGGTATCTGAACGAACGGTATAAATTTAATGATGCGCTCCGTCCGGAATGGGAACGCGTCCTGAAAGAACTTGTCGCATATCCGCAGGACGAAAACGGTCTTCGTATCGGACGAAAGGTGTCGTTCGAACATTCGCACCGTCACTGGTCGCATATCCTGATGGTGTGGCCTCTGCATATTTTATCCACAGAACAGCCGGCAAACAAAGAACTTACAACGAAAAACCGCCTTTAACTCCTCCGAGACCACCTCTAACCCCTCCGAAGGAGGGGAATAAGAAGACGCCTCCGAGGGAGGCGAATAATTCCCCTCCTTCGGAGGGATCAGAGGTGGTCTCCTACAGGTTAGCGAAAATGTCTAATGAAGTACAAGGCAGAACTACGCACTATCGTAACTGAAAAATTCCACATTACATCATAAAAAAATACACCTTTTTTGTTGCAAAAAAGGTTTTTAAAGTAAAAAGAGTACAAAATAAATCTTTAGAGATTCCTAATAAAGTGTAATAAAGGTAATCTAAAAACTTCCTTTTTAAAAACATACAACGTTGAAAAAACAATGTATTTTTGAAAATTACTTTGTTCAAAATCTCGGTTTTTTTAGGATCTCCCACATATTTGAATTTTTCAGCCTCGATTCCATTTTCCGAAATTTATATAGATCGTACTATGAATTGCGCCTCAAGAACGTAAAAAACTGATTGCCGATAGAGTAAGCAAACGAAAATAAACGAAAGTTAGAGCGGGAACAGTTTAAAACTTTGTTGGTAACTTTTTTCCCTGCTTGCATAATTACTTTTTTGAGCTAGAATACATTGGCGTTGTGTGTTTATATCGGGAATATTTAAGAGTTGTGATTTTTATATTAAGAAATTCCCATTTATAGAAAAACTTTTTAACAAAACTATTTAATCATGGCAAAAACATCAGCAGTTTGGGGAATAGATATTGGTAATACTTCTTTGAAAGCATTGCGTTGTGTTGTCGGTAGCGAACCGGGAACAATTGAAGCAACCGCATTCGATTTCATCGAACACTCAAAAATCCTATCACAACCAGGTTCTAATCCCGACGAAATAATCGCCGAAACACTACAATTGTTTCTCTCCCGCAATACCACCAAAGGCGATAAATTTGCTATCTCCGTATCCGGTCAAAATACCATCTCCAGATTTCTAAAACTACCGCCTGTTGATCCCAAAAAAATTCCAGACATCATAAGATACGAAGCCAAACAATGGTTGCCCTTTGACCTTGAAGACGTTATTTGGGACTTCCAACCCATCGTACAACCAGATAACGATGATCCTACCGCTTTTCTCGACACCGAAATCGGTATGTTTGCAATGAAAAAAGAAAACGCCTTTAGTTCAATAGTCCCCTACTCTCGAAGCGGCGTAAGTATAGATTGTATCCAAAGTTCCCCCATTGCCATCTACAACTACGCATCCTTCGACCAACTCGGCATATTCGACGATAACATTCCAAATTACGATGATCCCTCCAGACTAGTTATATTAAGTATTGGTACAGATGCAACTGATGTTGTTGTTACAAATGGAATTACTATCTGGATAAGAAGCTTTCCCATTGGCGGAAGCGCCTTTACAAAAGCTTTGGCAAAAAGTCAACAAAAAACCTTTTCCGCAGCAGAATACCTAAAAAGAAAAGCCTCCGCCGCCTCGCCCAAAGAAGCACAAGAAATTTTTAAAGCAATGAAACCAGTATTCAACGAAATGTTCACTGAAGTTCACCGCTCCCTTGAATTCTACCAAAGTTTAAACCGAAATATCAAATTTACTAAAATTGTTGCACTTGGTAATGCAATGAAATTACTTGGTTTACGTCAGTATCTTGCCCAAAATCTTGGTCACGAAGTAATAAAACTTGACAAATTCAACCGTCTCCTCGGCAACGAGATAACCGAATCAGAACAATTCCGCGAAAATATTCTCTCATTCGCCGTTAGCTACGGTCTCGTTTTACAAATACTCGGTAAAGCACAACTCAATACAAACCTCATCCCTAAAGAAATTGTTCTAAATCGAGTCATTCGTGATAAAAAACCGTGGATACTAGCCGGCGCCGCAACATTGCTGCTCGGTCTAACCGTACAATTCGCCTCCGCCTCACGCGCATTGGAAACCCTGTCAAGCGATCTCTACACAAAATCCGAAAAAACTGCTAAAGACGTAATCGCTTACTCGTCCGACCTTGAATCAAAATTGACAAAGGCAAAGGCTGACTTTAACGCCATCGATATACGCGGAAAAAATTTAACAAGCAACGTCGAAGGAAGAATTACATGGCTCGAATTATTACGCGCAATAAACCAATTACTTCCTGTTGATAAAGATGATATAGCCGGAAAAAAAGCTGACGAAGTCGCCCAACAAAACCGTATATTCATCTCAAGCATTGACGCCTTTCCTGTTGCCGACATTTCCGCTTGGTTCGCATCCGTAAAAGATCGCTATCACCCCGACGACGAAGAAATCATCGAAGCCATTGGAGGTACTAATAACCCCGAATCTGCTTCGACACCAAACGCTACACCATCCGAAGGTAACCCCACAACACCTGCTCCCGCTTCACCTGCAAATTTGCCCAAAATCCCAATAACCTTGCCCGAACGCCTTAAACTAATTACCGGACCACCCGCAGTTCCGGGTAAAATTGTCCAAATCAGCGGTTACCATTACCATAACCCCGAATCCGCCACTCGAAGCTCAAATGAACGAATGGGCGCAGATTATTTAAGATACGCATTCATCCGAAAACTAAAATTCGGTCGAGTCAGCTTGCCGCCAACATTGGAAAAACAATACAGCGGCACCGACAAAAAAAATAGCGAACAAGTCCCTGTAACTATGCGTGAGCTCGGCATCTATTATCCAACCTTGCTGCAAATTCCTAAAGTAGTACAAACCGAAATTATTAATCCTCGCGTTCTATTACAGATTTATATTGAAGAACGTAGCAAAGAACCAGTTCGTGGCGGAGGCGGCATGGGGGGAATCGGAGGCGGAGGATTTAACGGAATAGGCGGCTACGGAAGAGACTCCAGCCCCGGTAACGACGGAAGAGCAAGAGGCATCTTCGGAGATTCAATCAAAAATCCATTCCAATTCGGTGCCGCCATTGATACAAAAAGCGAAGAATACTTACGCGCAAAAGCAAAAGAAATGCAAACAAAAGATAAAATTGTACTAGGTCGTTTCGACTTCGTTATTCAATTCGCTTGGCTGGAAACTCCACCTAAAGCCAGAGAAGACAAAAAAACAGAAGACGCAAAAACAAAAAAAGGATCATCAGGAAATACAACAACCCCATAACAATTTAACCAAATTGCCCAAATGAATCCTCCCAACCCCGGCAAACCAAAAACTATTGATAAAAAAGTTGCGGTTACCCAAGAAACCGAACAGCCCAATAAGACCAAAAAATCAGGCAATATTTTCGACGCTTACCTCC
>JAITDV010000044.1 GCA_031282385.1 Planctomycetaceae bacterium
ACATCAACGCAACAAAAAATCTACAACGAAAAACCGCCTTTAACTCCTCCGAGACCACCCCTAACCCCTCCGAAGGAGGGGAATAAGAATACGCCTCCGAAGGAGGCGAATAAGAAGAAACCTCCGAGGGAGGCGAATAAGAAGAAACCTCCGAGGGAGGCGAATAAGAATAAGCATCCGAGGGAGGCGAATATTCCTCTCCTTCGGAGGGGTCAGGGGTGGTCTCCTACAGGTTAGCGAAAAGGTCTAGTGTAGCCAGCAAACAAAAAAATAATATAACCAAAAAATAAAACAATTACTCACGGAGGAAAGTCTTGCCTCGATAAAATGGAACATCCGGTTTATTGTTGTTTTCCTCTTGACATATTTTTTCAATGCGGGTATCATTATGCCCGCTCGTTTGTAGATGAGTTGTCGATTATCAAATAGCTGTTCTAATTCTTGCGGAGGTTTTGCACAACTTCGGCAGAAAGAAAAAGCGTGTGCATCGGGAACTCCGGTTTATGAATTTAATACCGGTTGTATTTTGTTCAGGAAATCAATTTCACGAGTGTTTTGCTCAATGTCTTACAGGAAGATATTGAAAGATAAATTTTAATTTTTCAACAAAAGAAAATTTCAAATGAAAACGTTAAAAAATCAGAAAACAAAAATCTCCCCGAAATTGATAAATTCAATTTCAGATTTAACAGATGTTAAAATAGGCAAGGGGGGGGGGGGGACATAAGCAAGATATTAGTGCTTGCTGCGAATTTTCTCGAAAAGTGCAAAATTATTTTTTTGCCTTTACTCTTGTCGAGCTTCTTGTTGTGATAGCGATCATTGGTGTTTTGATCGCGGTTCTTTTGCCAGCAGTTCAAGCGGCACGTGAAGCAGCTAGAAGAATGGAATGCGCAAATAAAGTTCGGCAAATTGCTCTTGCATGCCATAACCACCACGACTCAAAACAAGTATTCCCATTCGGCATCCTCGCGACATCAGATGCAAACACAACCAACAAATGGAATAATACCAGTACACACAGTATTTCATGGTCGGTTCATCTATTGCCGTACATGGAGTTGCAGAGCGTACAAGATCAGATAGTTGCGGTGTTGAATAAGAATAATTCTAAATTCACATTGAATGAACCTGTTGCCGAAGGCAACATTGATTGGTGGACAGGTACAACCGACGACATCGACAATGTTACAGCCTCAGTGCCGTTGAATGTAAGTAAAATAGAGTTGTCTCAATTCGTTTGTCCATCTTGTTCCGCAGGTCCGAGAACGCCAAATTACTATAACAACGCTAAGTCAAATTACGTTGGAATAATTGGTGCGGAAGACTTGAATACTAACTGGGGATCACGCGGCTATAACTTCAAAGCTAATGGTGTTTTTTATCCGCACAGCAGAATTAATTTCGACGCGATAACAGACGGTGCAAGTAACACATTGGTTTTTTCGGAATGCAGCGCAATAAAAAATCCCGCCAACATATCTAATTGGATTTCGCCCGCTCCGGCATTAATTGGAAGTGAAACCGCTATTTACATGGGAGCTTGTCTTAAATCAGCCTATAACCAACCTGCTAACTTCAAAATAAATACTCCAAACCCGTCCAACTATGAATTTCACGTTTCAAGTATGCACGCGGGCGGCGCTAATTTTGGAATAGGCGACGGTTCAGGACGGTTTATTGCAGAAACAATTGATATGGTTCTATACGGAAACTTGGCAACTTGTGCAAGCGGCGAATCTGTAACATTACCGTAACAATAATTGTACAACACGTACTTGTACAAAATCAGTGTTGCAAATTTAAGTTGCCGGAATCAAGATTTTTTTGTTTGCGGCTATAAATTTGTTGATCAAATTAAAGTTATAAAATTTTTTTTTAACAAAAAGAATCATGTCAAATTTCGTCAAAAGTTTTTTTTTAGTTTCAATATTGTCTGTGTTGATTTTGATTTTTGTTGGATGCGGTCAATCTGCATCGGGACGTGTTTCGGGAATTGTTATGTTGGATGAGAAGCCGTTAGCCAATGCAACGGTAACTTTTTATCCAACAGAACCAGGATCGCCTGCGGTTGGGATGACGGACAAAAACGGACATTATGAACTGGCTGTATCACATTCAGTCAAAGGCGCAATACCAGGTAATTATAAAGTTACTATTTCAACTGCACGCTCAGAACAACCAGATTACAGCTCAAAAGAAATCAAAATAATTTCAGCCATTCCCGAATACGTACCAGAAAAATTGACCAATCAAGTTACCACCAATTTGATCAAAGAAATCAAATCAGGAAAGCAAAAAATAAATTTTGCCTTGACCTCAACTCAAACAAATGAAACTGCCCCAACTCAAAATAACAAATCAACATCTGATTAAACCAAAATAACAAACCAACGTCTTTTACAAACCTGATTGTAGTTTGTAAAAGATATAAAATTTAACCTAAAATTTAGGAGGATAAAAAATGAAAACATTTAAAAGTCAATTTGACTCAAAAAATTTGAACAAACTACATACAAGTTTTTTTAACCGGTTCCCATTAGAAATTTCGGTAACTTGTGCGGACTTACCTATTGGAAAACCCGCATTAACGCCTTTGTGTAACCGATTTCTAATGTATGTTCGATGTAGTGCTTTTACGCTTGTAGAGCTTCTTGTTGTGATTGCGATTATCGGTGTTTTAATCGCGATTTTGTTACCGGCAGTTCAGGCGGCAAGAGCAGCCGCACAACGAATGCAATGTTTAAGTAACATGAAACAACTCGGTCTTGCAATGCACAATCATTATGATGCAAAAAATTATTTTCCACCCGGCGTTCTGTTGCAAGCTCAAGGAACTAAAAACAACGCAAATAGTTGGGATGGTGATAACACCAGTCGAGGTTCGCTTTCGTTTGCAGTATTTTTGTTACCGTTTATTGAACAGACTCCGTTGTACACAAGTTTAGAAAACGTATTGCGTCAATACGACGCAACCGCGGGACCAAATTTACGAATGCAAGTTTTTTGCAATGGTCGTCTTGAATGGAATCAAATCACCGGCACGATTATTGAATCGCGACCTGCTTACGCGGTAATACCTACTTTTATTTGTCCGTCGTGTCCGCAAGGAAGAACAAATCCGTTTTTTCAAGTAAACGGCGAATCTAAATTAGGAAAACTTAATTATGTCGCCATTATCGGGAAATTTGATAACGCACCTGCTCAATGGAAATGGGAACATTGGAAAGATTGGGATAATCTTGGAAACGGCGCATTTATGTTTCCTAACAGTAAAACTAATTTCGGTACAATTTCAGATGGAACAAGTAATACATTTATGTTCGGAGAAGTTCATGCACGTTATAAAACAGACAAGGATTCATTGGCAACTATTTGGATTGGCGCAGGAAATGGTACAGTACAAAAATATCCCGGTTCCACCACTACAAACGGAATGAATACTGCGTACATAAACAAATTTTTGAAGAGTACGTTGAACAAATCTAACGGCGAATATAAATTGAATCGTCCGCCTTCAAATACACTTAACGCTGATTCTCACATGTGTAGTTTACATGTAGGCGGTGCGAATTTTGCCAAAGCCGATGATTCGGCATCGTTTATTTCAGAAACAATTAGTCCCGTAATTTATGAAGCTGCAGGAACCGCCTGCGGAAAAGAAAGTATTACATTACCATAAAAATTTGTATGTGAAATTGTACGGTGTACCTCTATACACATCACAATTTAAAATTCAGTTTTTTTTGCAAATAACATCAAAAACAAAATGAACATGACAAATATTTTAAAACCGAAATTTCAAATAAACCTCTTCTCTAACCTAAAAATACATCAACGCAACAAAAAACCTACAACAAAAAACCGCCTTTAACTCCTCCGAGACCACCCCTAACCCCTCCGAAGGAGGGGAATAAGAAAGACCCCTCCGAAGGAGGCGAATAATTCCCCTCCTTCGGAGGGGTCAGAGGTGGTCTCCTACAGATTAGCGAAAAGGTCTATTATCAAAATTAATTGACAAGGA
>JAITDV010000104.1 GCA_031282385.1 Planctomycetaceae bacterium
TGGTATTCGTCTATAAATTCCAACACGTCCCGATACTCATAGAGCTCAAGTTTTATCGCAACACAAAATGCAGGATGCCAAGATAGTTTTTCCATAGTCCAGATTCTAATTCAATTGAAAACAGTTCTAAACTCCCCAATTGAAACACAAGTCAAAGCAAAATCCGCTAATTCATCTAATTTTGGAAGTTGTGTTTGGGAAAATTTTTTATGTGGCGAGAGTTGTTTGTAACAATTTATTTTGCAGTTTCTTTTTTGAATAGGGTTAGCAATTTTTTTGTTATTTCTCCTGGTTTGCCGTTGCCTATTGTTCTGTCGTCTAACTTTACAACCGGTATCAACTCCGCCGCACTGCCGGTTAAAAAGCATTCTTCAGCCGTGAAAACATCATGCCGCGTTATCGGAGATTCCTTCACCTTCAAACCAATATTGACCGCAATTTCAATCACGACCCTCCGCGTAATCCCCTCAAGTATCCCCGCCTCCGGCGGCGGCGTTTGCAATACGCCACGTTTGTAAATAAAAATATTGTCCCCCGAACACTCCGCAACCTCTCCACGCGAATTCAACATCAACACCTCCGCACATCCCGCCTTGTACGCCTCAATCTTTGCCAAAATATTATTCAAATAATTCATCGATTTTATTTGCGGACTCAACATCGCAGGATTAATTCGTATCGTCGAAGCCGTAACAATCTCAAGTCCAACCTCATAAAGCTCACTCGGATAAAGCGCAAGCTTGTCCGCAATAATAATAACTTGCGGATTACGACAAAGATAATGATCAAGTCCAAGTGTTCCCTCGCCCCGCGTTACAATCAATCGAATATAACCATCCGTAATCTCATTCACCAAAAGTGCATCCTTGATCGCCTCTGCCATTTTGTCCGCGTCAATCGGAATCTCCAACGCTATTCCTTTTGCCGATTCCCACAAACGCTCAATATGATCGCGTAATCGAAACACCTTGCCGCCATAAGCACGCATTCCTTCAAACACGCCGTCCCCATACAAGAAACCATGATCGAAAACACTCACCTTCGCTTCCGATCTCTCAAAATATTTACCCGAAATATATATTTTCATTTTTTATTAACCTTCCAATAACTTAAAACCAATATATCGCTTCAACTCCAATACACAGAACAACTAAAATTGAAATGTGAACAATTTAATTATCCTTGCCGAGCAATTCTCTTGCGGTTCTTACATCGGTAACAAGATGAGTCCAAAGCCGCAAATTTTTATTTGCAATCAAAGGTAACAGCGCACGTTTTTTTGACTCGCCGCATTCACCGCAAGGTCCCGCAACAAGCACAACATATTTACCATTGTCCTCACTCGCCATCTTAACAAGTTCGTCAAGCTCAAAAAGCGTTACCGCCCTTACCGGACAAACTTCATTGGGCAATGGCGCATTGACTGAATACGGTCTGAATTGCACATCGCCAATCCAACCTTCCGCAAACATTTTGTCCATCAAATCCTTCTCAGCTAACCCCTCATCAATCAAATACCTCAAATAACGTCCCAAAAGACCATGCTCATGATCCGCCGCCGCAAGCGACGTTACAATAACATCAATCTCGTCTCGTTTGTCAAAAGAACTTTTGATGCCGGGATTCAATTTCATTTTCTCATAATCTTCTTGCCCAACAACCGTCTCAGAAAATAACGCAACAAATTTTATGTTGGTCAAATGCGGATCAAAATAAGTAAAGTAAGTAGAAGGAGCTTTATGAGGCTCATTCGGCAGAAAACCTCCAGTCGAAATAGAATGCAAAACCAATTGCGGAACAGAATCACCGGATCTAATTTTTATCGCCAACCGTTGCGCCACAAGCATTGCCGCGTAACCCGCCCCCATGCCGATGTGCACCGCTTGCTTTTCGATGTCTTTGGGAAATTTCTTGATCTTCGTCGCACCAACATCTTCAATCAGTTTAACAATCAAATCCGCCGCAGTTGATGTAACATGTTTTGCCGCCGATTCGCCATTGGCATTGACAACAATAATCTCGCCGCGATAATCATCAAGCTCAAACTTGTCTTGCAACTTCTGCGCCAACTTTTTCTCTGTCGGCGGCTGCAACAACAGAAATCCACGATTACACGCTTCCCAAAATATCGGATAAATTTTCTCTCGCGTAATATCGCGTCTGTTTTTCTCCCGCCTTATCCATTCAGCAACCGCAGTTGCTGCGCCGCGTTGTCGTTTTTCACCGCCTTCCGAATGAGAACCCAATCCAAGTTGCTTAAAATAACGATCACAAACCGCAAATACCAACTCATCAGATTCCTGCGAAGCATGCCACCGCGTCTGCTTGAATGTATTCTTTGCCATTATATATCACTCACTATTTAATCAAAAAATATTTTGCAAACTCCCCCAAATTTTAAACTGTTCACACTCAAATTCCAATTCAACCGGCAAAAAACACCGCTAATGAATTGTCAATGAATTATTTGGAAGTTCCGTGCGATTTTGACACGAAAGGTTGACATGATAACAAAAATTCACAGACACACAATAGCATTCGTCATTAAGGACAACTACAAACTTGCTACCGCCTTGAAACCGAAAGTTATCAACAGAAAACTTCCGGCAATTTCCATACTGTTCACATTATTCCGCTACGTTTATATTTTGACGCCGCCCCGAAAGGAGTAATCCAGAATAATCTAACCGCAATAGAATAGTTTACAAATTTAATATAGCGGAGTAGGCGGACGATATTGTTCGACATTTATGGTTTTGAACCAATTTATAGTTTTTTCTAAGCCTTCGCGCAAAGTTATTTTTGGTTCCCAGTTTAGTCTTTCTTTTGCCAATGTAATATCAGGTTGACGTTGTTTCGGATCGTCTGCCGGAATTGGTTTTTTAACAAAACCTACGTTGTTGCCGGTTAATTTGATAATAAGTTCCGCAAGCTCGTTTATGGTAAACTCAACTGGATTGCCGATATTTACCGGGCCAATGAAATTTTCGGTGTTGTTCATCATGTTTATAATTGCCTCAACTAAATCATCCCTATAACAAAACGATCTTGTTTGGTTGCCATCGCCGAAAATTGTAATCGGCTCGTTGCCAAGAGCTTGCCTTATAAAATTTGACACAACTCTACCATCATAAGGATGCATTCGCGGACCATACGTATTGAAAATTCTCACAATCCGAATCGGCATTTTGTGCATTCGCCAATAATCCATAAACAACGCCTCCGCCGCACGTTTGCCTTCGTCGTAACAAGCCCGTGGTCCAATCGGATTGACATAACCTCGATAAGATTCTTTTTGAGGATGAATTTCGGGATCGCCGTAAACTTCGCTTGTTGACGCTTGCAGAATTTTTGCACGACAACGTTTCGCTAAACCCAACATGTTAATTGAACCCGCCAATGAAGTTTTCATTGTTTTGATCGGATTATACTGGTAATGTCCAGGAGCCGCAGGACAAGCAAGATTGTAAATCTCGTCCACCTCAATAAAAATCGGCAATATAATATCATGACGTATCAATTCAAAATTCGGTTTACCAAGAAGATGAACTACATTTGATTTCTGA
>JAITDV010000201.1 GCA_031282385.1 Planctomycetaceae bacterium
GAATAAATAATCGATACTTGCGATTTGTTTGTTGGGGCGACAAACAAGCACGAAAAAATTCTTTGTGCGACTTTTTCGCTTTTGTGGTTCTCGGTTTTGTTTTCGGCGAAAGGCTTACGGCAATGATTGTGTTTCTCCGAGGTCTCTGGTTCCGGCGGAGTACCAAATTAGCGGGTCAATACTGAGGGCGATAAACCGCACGGAACCGTCGCCCATTCCAATATTGACTCCGCTCGGGTGCATAGAATTTGCGCTATTAGAAGGATTCCAATAGCCGATTCCATTGATACCATCACCATCATCAACAGTGATTAGTGTACATAATAGCGTATGTTGCGGCGGACGAACTGTGAAACAAATTACATTCCAACGTGTATCCTCGTCAAAAGTTATAATACTGTTGTGATTACCGCGATTCTTATCTTGCGGGGTTGCGCCTTCCATGAATAAAATTGTATTCGACATACCATCTGGAACGTCAAGGTCAGTTGTTTTATTACTGTGCAATGCGTCTCCCCACGTGTTGTTTAATTTTTCGCCCCAATATCCCAAAACGCATTTATTATGAGCGGGGTGTGCTGATGGAATTTCTCCACGGTCTGTTCGCGTTCCGACATTGAACAGGTAATTTGTTGCGGAATCCTCGTTGCGTTGTTGTTGATATGAGGGCGGAAAAGATGGACAAAGGAACACACTCAACTGTCCTGATCCCGGTGAATTGATTCCCTTCGACCGCAATTCATTAAGAGCGGGCAATTCCATAAACGGCAAGAGATCAAGGAACGGCGCAAAACCGTCATAATTTCCGCTATTCGGTATTACTGTGTTATCAGCAAGTGTAATTTGTTTTCGCATCATCGGAATTTGACCTTGATTCGCGTCGGCAAAAAGATGTACTGACAACGAAAGTTGTTTTAATTTGCTAGAACATTGTGTTCGCCGCGATGCCTCTCGCGCCGCTTGAACCGCCGCCAAAAGCAGCGACATCAATATTCCAATTATTACTATCACAACCAAAAGCTCTACAAGAGTAAAACCAAAATTGCCATCTTTTTGTATTTCCGTTTTTAAGTTTACATTCGTATTGAATGAACTTGTTTCTGAGTTTGTTTGTCTCATTTTTTCACCTATTCTGTTTATTCTGTTTAATAAATTTCAAACCGTTCACATTTATACCGAAGCCGGTAAGGCAATAGGCTTCGCTCTTGAACAACCGCTTCACGTTGTTGCGCTGCCGTGTTCAGCTTTGCGAATTTTAAAACGGCTTCAGCATAAATTTTGCCTGTTTTGAAAATTCACTGTATCCTTTTCGTTTTTTTCAATCGCTTGTTAATAAACCATCGAATAATAATGAGCGGTAACAAGCAACAAATCGGTAAACCGTAATAAATGAATACTTGTTTCCAAGACAATGTTTTCAGCACAATTCCGGGCGGCGGCGAAAAGATGGAATTTTTCTTTTGTGTAATCATCCAAGCAACCACTTCGTTTTGCGACAATGCCTGAGACCATGCGTCATGCGATTCCGCATCAATCTCCGTTAAATTAACAATACCGCCGTTCAGATTAGCCCGTTTCACATAATTACGCATCGGTTCAATAGAAACATCTGGATCCTCTATACAGTTGTAAGCCGAGATTGTAACATCAGGGAGAACTTCAGGCGGCGGTGTTGCGGAAATAGGGACGATTGCTGCACATAACTTTGGATATTTTCGCGCAAACATCCATGCGGCATTGGCACCGCTACATTGACCGAAAACCGAAATTCGCGTTTTATCAATCGGGTACTCCTCAATAAGACGATCAAAAATTTCCATCGCTATCGTAAACGGCGCATCGCCTTTTCCATCTTGTGAAACTGAAGTATCCCAATAAGGATTATCACCAGGGCATTGTGTAATAAGCATGAAAAAGTCAAGACTTCGAGGACCGACTATAAACGGGAACGTGTATTGAATGTGAGCAAGTTGACGTTCATTATCGCTACTGCTTTCACCTTTGCCGTGAAACCAAACTATAAGAGGATACTTTTTGCCGGACTTCACATTTGGAGGACAACGTAAGCGGAAACGAATCAATTCATCGTTGTAACGTCCGCCGGTATATCGATAACCCAAAGCGTCAAAACAATCCGTCACTTTAGGGTGAGCAAGATAACCGTCGTCAGCGTGCTTTTTGGATTCCTCAGTCGCAACCTCTTCGATTTTATCTTCCGCAATCGTAGAGTACGTCGCCTTACTCAAAAGTTCAAATGCACTATTGACCGGCGGTAATACAACTTCTTGACTTTGTGCCAACGTAAATAATACATTACCGAAAATGATTATTATTGAAACAATACTCGACAAGATAATTTTAATTTTCGTTCTCATTTTTTTGATAATGTTTAAAAAACTAATCTGCGAAATCCATATAAATCCGTGTTATCCGTGTGCTTTAGTTATGTGTGCTATTAGTTATACGTCGCCAGCAAAACATCAACCCATTTACAAATCAAAAACACTAAAAAGCCGACTACCGCAAAAATTGATATTACAAGCAGCAACGACGCAAACGAAACCGTACCAACCCCAAACCACAAATACAGAGGATTAAAAAGCCAACGTAAAAGCGAAAACCGGTGCAAAAATATAAAAACAATACCCAAAAACGTTATCGTTCCGCTTAACATACAAAACCATTTCGCCTCCTCTGAACTTAACGGATCAAAGTCATTATTTTTGTACGTCTGGTAAAGTAAAT
Source organism: Planctomycetaceae bacterium (assembly GCA_031282385.1). Lineage (GTDB taxonomy): Bacteria > Planctomycetota > Planctomycetia > Pirellulales > Thermoguttaceae > WRKP01. The sequence continues at coordinate 2,746 of JAITDV010000201.1, forward strand.
ACCACCGTATGGAAAAACCGACAACGATGATAAGACAAATAAAATACCACCATGCCCATGTACGAATATCTACTACGTTGAATAAACTTTTTAATAATGTGTCCAAAAGCGTCGGCTTTAGGAAGCAGCCAATATTCAACAAAACAAGACCAATGATCAGTTGCCATGTTGTCAGACTAAACTTCCACCATGACTCTTTTGATAATTTATTTGGTGTTGATGTAGCATTTTTCATAATTTCGGTCTCCTATTTTTTTTGTTGTAACGTAAAAGAATAAGTAAAGTAATTGAAACAACAGCTACCAACGGCGCAACAAATGTCTTCCAACCATAAGTACCGGTAGCTATAAAATTGGTCGCAGGACCAATAACGTAATCAATATAGACCTTGTGATAAAGTAAATTCAAAAAATCCGTAAATGTCCAGCCTCCAAAAGCCGCAACCACATAGAACACAACCGATAAAATAATCAATCGTATCCAGAATCGTAATTTACGAATAAAATTAAAATAACTTAAACAGTCTATAAAGAACCAACAAACAAAACCCCAAAGAATCGGAATAAGTAACGTTGACCAATAACGAGGCTCAACAAGATATAAAAACCTATTGAGTATTCTCTTATTCAGATAATCAAATTCAACAAAAAATCCAACTATGAATACCAACAAGCCCAAAATAAGACCCCAACCCGCTATACCAAATCTAAAACAAGTGTGTTTAGGTTTCATTTGTAATTCCGGTTGAATTAGTAATGTGTCGTTATTTTTCATATCAATCAAGTCAATATAAACGTAACTGGTGAACGATAGACTTCGTCCATAAACAAGCAAGTCGCACAATCTACACAATCTTACAAAAAATGTCAATCAGATCAATGTACATAAGTAAGCAAATTTACAGATTTTT
>JAITDV010000237.1 GCA_031282385.1 Planctomycetaceae bacterium
GTAGGTTTCTAATTTTCGAAATTGAAAATCATCAACACTCCATTCCCAATAAAGCATATCACTCAACAAAGGACTTTTTGCTAAATAATATTTTTTCGGGTCTAATGTTTTGTGATCAGGGAGGTATTTCGGAGTAAGATATGATACATTATCACAATAAGGAAATGGGATATAAGGTGCTATCATCATATCCTCGAACAGATCCATTTTATCAGGATCCATCGGCAACGTACTACAAGCTCGTCTCAAAGTAACATAACGAGTTTTCTTAAATTCAAAATGTTCGCCAAACATTTTCTTGTAATATTTAAATGAGTTTTCTGTAATATTGCCATTTATATCAATACCAAGTTCAAGTGTTGTCTCTTTTACGTAATCATCCGTTTCACCGCTGCCGTACAGAGTCAAACCAAAAAATAAAACAAAAAACAATACCTCTCTTAACATCAAAAAAATTTTAGACATTTGCTATATAACATCCTAAATAAATTATGTTGTGTAAGGTTACAATATTTTAAACGTTTATACTTTAATTCATGGAATTGGAATGTACCTATAATCCATGATCCGATCATGCAACCAATAAATTTCAGTATATATGTCGTTAGTGTGAGTATCTATTTTTTCCACTGTTTTCCAAAACTGCCATTCTAATGTATTCATCATATTAGTAATAACTTTATTTCGTTCATTTTCTTCGTGAATGCGTACTGTTCCTCCGGGATTATATAAAATGGCATCTGTCTTCGTATCTCGTAATATAATAATAACTTCAAAGTTTTCTGAAGACGTTCCTCGATAAAAAATAAGGCTGGCATTACTATTTTGTCCTAATTGATCTAATTTGTTCTGAAGAGCCGGAAATACGGCAGCATTGCTTGCTTGACGAGCCCCGCCTGGTGGGAATAGAGGATCATTTTTTAAAGATAAGGGATCCGTAGAGTATAGATCCCTAGCCCAACCAAAACTTCCTTCAATTGGGGTTTCAGGTCGTTTAGGTTCTGCGCTTAATGCATAAGTTGCAATATAAGTTTGTACACCAGCCGATACTGGAAGACCAGATGCTTTTATGACCTTTTGAAAAAATTCTGAATGTGAAATACCATCAACTCCATCTTCAGCAAGTCGATTCCAATTACGGTATTCACTGGAATTTGTTACTCCGTCGCTAATACATTTGGTCACATTAAAATTTACCATACCATCTTTGTTGAGCATATCTTGTAGAATTTGTTTTGTGTCTGTTTTAGTCTGACCATTAAAAACATAACCAACGGCTATATTCATTCTTGCCTCGTTTATGTTAATTTGCGGTGTTCCAAATGTCCAATAAACATTTTGCTTCAATGTTCCTAAAGCTATGACCATATCATTTGTTTCATATCGAAAGACCAAATTTACTTTAAAAGATTCATACCCGACAGTATCATTTTCATTCATATCTTCAAAATAGTAATCAGAAGTATTACCTTCTGTTGGCGGGGTCAATGTCGGATTGGTGTTATTGGGTCTTGGATGTCCTAAATAGATATTTCCCTTTATTGTTGCCCCAAAATTTTTTAATCGTATAGTGTATTTTATTTTTGCAGTTGGATCGGCATTTTTCCATGTATGTGTGATTGGTATATGTAGATCGTTAGATAACGTTAAGGTTCCCGAATCGCTCCGTATAAAACTCCACTGTAATGTTCCGTCTGGATACATTGTTTTATAGGTTGGTGCATTGTCTATTTTGTAACAATTTGGCTTATCCGTATCAGCATATACATTGGGACGTAACATTCCGTGATCACTAATGAACTTAACTGCAACGACTTGAAATTCAGGCACGGCATAAGTTATTGTTATATCTTTATAACTGAACCATTTTAGCTCATTACCGGCAGCATCCTTAGCCTGTTGACCATTACTTTTTAGCAATTTGGGAACAATTATCCAAACCCTATAGGTTTCCCGCGTATAACCTGCTTTTTCGGGAGTAAATTTGATTTGTTTCAAATGTATAGATTTATCAACAATGATCTTGTTGCACGATAACGTTGTAGGTTTATTACTTGTAGGTTCAGGCTTTGCCTGAAACACATCATTAGTGCTGTATCGATGTTCTACTTTAATTTTCCTGATTACAACGGACCAACCACCTTCTTTATACTCATTTGAAAGCGGAGCATTTTTTGTTTTTTTGACAATGATTTCATCCCAAGTTAACGTTTTACCTAAAAAAGCGTCATGCTCAGTGGCACTTGCTTCCGCTGACACTCCCAAATCACAGAGTTCATAAACAATGTCACCACGTAATACCGCTGTATTGAAAAAAGCAATGCCTATTATCACACAGCAGAACAAACCAACTAATTTTCTAAAATATCTTCGCTTTGACATAATGTAATGTCCTTTCATAAAGTTGTTACTGTTATTAAACTATAGTTTAATTCGTTATCTTTCAAACGAATCCCAATAACGCTTATTTTTTTCGCGTTCTTCTGGAGTTTCCGGTTTTTCAGCTTTTTCAAGAATTTCGCGTAATCTTGGAATTTTCTCTAAAAGTTTTTCATGACCTTGTTTCATTGCATCTTGCCATTCTTTTCGTTGTTCTTCATTCCATTGATTCAATCTCCATGCAATACATCTTTCGAGACGCGGATAACGTCTATTGTTTTCGGTATTCAAACGAGAAGCCGCATGATACGCCTGGACTCTATATCTCCATTGTAACTGGAAATTATTACTTTTTGCATAAACGGCGTCAAGCAAATTCCAAAGACGATAAACTTCCGTTCCAATTTCGGTACTATATTTGTTGGGAAATTTTGGCGGATTGTACGGGAAACCTGCCAAATCTGGGATACCGCGTATTTCGTCTTTTGTCGGCTCGCCGTGAATACGATCAATTCCAACAGATGAAATAATAGTATTGAAACTATAGTTTCTATCAATTTTTACTAAATAATGTGCAGGACCGGTAACGACTATTTGTTTGTGAACGCCACCCCAAAAATCCCGCACACGAGTTTTACATAATGGACGCGAGGTTCGTACTCCTTGTTCCGCAATTTTAGCAAGTTTTACCCATTCGTATCTACGTGCCAAAATAGTGCGCATTTTTTCATCTATAGATGGGCTATTTTCTGTGATAGTTTTAGGATAACCATACCTACTGTAATCATACCAGACTTCTTTTGTTGGATAAACTTCTATTACGTAGTCTCGAAACCTATTTGCCCCCCCGTGTCCGTCTTTATTGAAGAAATACATGTCAACACGAAAAACGCCTTTATGTTTGACTTCAAGTATGTACCAAACATCAGGTCCATCCTGCGTCATCGGATATGTTTCACCGTGATCGTCCCACTCAGATTGACGACGATAACCTATCCAAGGATTATACAAAGACCTTGGATTAGACGTTTTTTGCCAATGTACCCACATACGAACAGCATCATCTTTACGATGATGTGGTCCCATAAATTTACCGATATTAAAATAGTCAGCAGAATGGGCATGTCCACCATCACTTGGACCCCAGTTAGCACACTGTACAAAATAATCACGAGTAGTTCTCCCGACCCAGTCGCCTTGTGTTTTCCAATCTTCGCCGTAGTATGCGGCATAAACTTTTGGTAACGGCACTTTCAATCTATCAAGTTTTGTCTGCATTAATTTTAATTCATCAATTGTCGGCGGTTTGATTTTTGAGGGTAAATTTGGAAAATCATTTTGCGCAACGGAAAATGTTTTAGCCTTATTAAAATTCGTTTTTGCCGGTTTACGGTCAACTAACTTGAAGGGCTTAATTGATTTGATAAC
>JAITDV010000280.1 GCA_031282385.1 Planctomycetaceae bacterium
GGTTTTAAGGAAAATCTCGGATAAAACAATAACTATATTGCAAATTATAACTCTAAATTGCAACCAGATAAGCCCAGAATTTATAGCACCAAATGACTTTTTCAGGGACAACTAAATAGACAATTACTTTTGAAACTGTTCATTAAATTTCCGTAACTATTCAGACGCAGGATTCAATTGTTTAGGAAAAAGGGGTAGGTAATAGGAACGAAGCAAACAAAAACGCAGCGTTCTAAAATAACCAACCCTTATTTATCCAATTTCCCTTAGTAGCAGACAACGCCCCCAAAACCGCGCCCTTATGTCCTTATTCTTTCAATGTCTCATTAAACAATTTCAAACGAAACATGAGAGCATAAGGGTACGCTGCGGCGGGAGAAGGGAATTTTTGGTTACTAGGGATAATTTGACAAATAAGGGTTGTTTACTTTTATAACGTGTTGTTTGTGTCGTTTTTTGGGGATTGCGGGAATGTCACGACTGAATAGTTACATTTAAAGTGTGAACAGAACAGTTTAAAAACACTAAAGCCAATAAGATATTATCAACTCAATAATTTGGTATTACGGCTTTGACGTTTTTGATTTTTGGGTCGTAGTACCATGAGTCGAAATATGCTCGTTCCGTGCTGTAATAATCAAATGTTTCGTCTTCACGTAAGTTTTTTCGTACAAAACCGTATTTTTGCATTTCGCGAATGTAGTCATTGTTCGGACGAAAACCCGGCATGTCGAAACGTTTGCCAGATTCGAGTTGTTTCCGTGTCCGATTAAGACTTCGCAAAATCTCACCATACAACGGGTCGTCCTTGTTCTCAAAAACAATTTTTGAACAAATACCAAGTCCGCCTGCTTCTTTTGCGAGCGGAGCGCGAAGTAAAAATGATTTGTCAGGATTAGAAATATTGACAACCGTTCCAGCCCAACCGAGATGATGTCCTTTGAAATTCCAACCTTCCCAAGGTTTATTTTTACCTTCACGAGTTGCCTGAGCAACATGACATTCTCCGCATCGTTCAACTAACGGAACACAATTAATTGACGGATGATAATAACCGCTTTTGAGTGATGTGTATGTTCCGGGATACGTCGCGCTTGTGTCTATCCATAGACGAACAAGATTTTTTTCTTCAACTGATAATTTCACGTTATAATGTTGCGGTTCAATATATTTCATCAACGAACTTGCGCCGCTTCCGATTTGATATATTCCAAAATTACTTTTCGGTCTATTCCGATTGTCAACCACCCAACCGCCATGCAACGTTAAACGAATATATGACATTGAATGCATTGCTGTTTTATCGCCGGTTAAATCAAGTTTACCTCCGTAATTTTCAGGACTGTGACAAGAAACACAATGCCGGTCAAGAATCGGTTGAATGTCGCGTGGGAAATCTATGATCGGCGGAACTCCTGCTATCGGTTCGGGTCGAGACGGCGCCTGAAGCATTGCCTTTGGTAATGTTGACAATACTTTCGGCGCAAGCGTCCGCTCCTCATGACAACCAACACATGACATTGTTTCGCCCGGTTGCAATGTCATAAAACTGTGCATTCTCTTGACTGCAATATTATTCTCATCGAGCGCAACAAAAAATATTGATTGCAATGCAGGAAGTTGTGCGTAAGCTGAACCGTCTTCAGCAACAGGAATCGTTCCCAAAATCTCCGCCAGCGTAAAAGAACCGCCAATCGTAAGCGGTTCCATGCCGCCGGAAAAATTAATCGGTTTCGGGAGTTGCTTCAACACTAACAATTTCTTGATACGTCCGCGTTCAATTTCTTGCAAAGATCGACCATGATACACATCCTCAAGCATAATTAATCCGGTTGATTTCGATAAGTTAACACGATTACCGATTATTTCTTCGCGTTGGCGTTTTATTATTGGTCGTGGTTCGTGAACTGCTAATTGACGTTTTTTGAATTCGTCTGGCAAAATAAATAACGGCTCAAAATGACCTTCTCCATTAACAATCCAAATCGTATCATTATTCGCCGCAAGAAAACAATCTTCACTAAACGGATACGGGTCTTTGAACCAACCCTTGCCAAGCCGTTTTGCACTACCGCGTTCATCCGGTCCTTTATTAGGCGACACAATCGTTAAATGTCCAAAATGCTCCGGCGCACCATGACCAGGCGAAAAAATAGAAACTACTTTATCGCTATCAGGAATCGGTTTCGCGTCAAGCATCGCAATTCCGGGATGAAGATTGCCGAAATATGTCATTTGTTGTGTACCGTCAGGATTCATTGTCCAAAGATGATGATAATGAACTTGTGATCGATCAACATATTCCCAACGCATGTACAAAACACGTCCATCCGGCAACATCCAAGGCGTGTTGTCGTGATCATTATTACTTGATAGAAGCCGGATATTTTTGCCGTCGCCGTTACAATGATAAAGCGACGCAACCGGCGTATGCCAACAATTCACAAATCGCTTACAACGAGACGAACAAAAAATTATAGAACCGTCAGGACAATAAGTCGGCTCAATATCGTCATAAATTCCATCAGTGAGTTGCCGCAGATTTTTACCGTCAATTCCAATTTCATACAAATGATATTGATGTGTTCCGCCGCGGCGATAAGAGAACAAGATTTTTTGTCCGTCGTAATGTATTTGCGGGTCGCGAATTCCGCCTTTGGCGTCTTCAAGTAAAACTTCAAGATTTCCGTTACGTAAATTCTGCTTGACAAGCATTGCGCCTTCGCCGTAGCCCCAAAGCAATCCGTCCTCTTCCTTCCATGCAAGTTGTTTTGGTTCGTGTTGTGCGCCGGAGTAATTGCCGAAAGTTACGTACCAATGATCACGACCGGGAATTCGGATTGCGAAAACTATTGACTCTACTTCCTTCATCTGCGCCGTAAGCATCCGTTCAAGCATTGGCGGCTTGCGAATTCCTTGACGTAACTTGTCAACATCAGGCTGTGCAAATACACTTGCCGTAAAAAAATATGCCGACAACATAAATATTGCTGTCAGTAGTATCATCAATTCAATTGAAAATTTTTTCATTGATAAATTTATTTGTTGAAATGGTTTTAAACTGTTCACACTTTAATTTTCGTTATTGTGAAAAAAATTATTGCAATTTTCTCTTTTGCGGCGGCGGCGGAATTGTTTCTAGTGTAATGTTATTTTCTTTTCCGTCGCGGAGGTATGTCAATTCAAGTTTTTCTCCAGCGTAACGTAGTTTGATATTAGTTTCGTATTCCAATGCGGTCTCAATTTTTTTACCGTCTATTTTTATTATCTTGTCGCCTTTTTTCAATCCTGCTTTTTCTGCCGGCGATTTGGGGGCGACTGCATTAAAAACAGGTTCACCGATAAAGATTTGATTTTCTTTGAAGGCAGTTCCAATGTAACCGGGTTCAAGATTTTTACCTTCTTTTAGTTTAGCCAGAATATTTTTCTGAATGTCTTCAAATGGTATTGCCAAACCGACACCTGCGTCGTAAGTTTCAGAACCGGCGGAGATTTCGTTTGAAAACATTGACAACGGAACTGCAATCGCAAATAACTTTCCGTCAAGTCCAACTACAACGCCGCCATAATTATTAGGACCGATTGCGGCGTCGGTTTGTATCGCTTTACCCCAGATACGATTTTTTCCGCTTATTATTCCGCGTGTAATATTGGGTTTTGTTTGGGACAGGGCAACTGCAACAACAATAACCGGTTCCGCAATTTTAATATCATTCTTATTTCTAATTGCCAATTGTTCCGACGGCAAAAAACTTGTATCCAACCCGTCAACTTTAAGCAATGTCAACATACGATTGCGATCAACAGCAACACGCCGCGCAATTTTTTTTGTTCCGTTACTGAATCGGAG
>JAITDV010000290.1 GCA_031282385.1 Planctomycetaceae bacterium
CCTTCGGAGGCGAATATTCCCCTCCTTCGGAGGGGTCAGGGGTGGTCTCCTACAGGTTAGCGAAAAGGTCTATTATCAAAATTAATTGACAAGGAGTACCCATTCAGATGCTCAAACGACCTCGCCGCGAACAAGTTGGCTACCATTAAAACAACAAAAAGACTTTTTCAGGGACAACTAGTTAGCTTATTCATTATCAATGCCGATTTCCAATCTTGGCATTAAGTCTGTCCGTTCGGCGTCCACAAATAATTATAGTAACCGCATTAATTTAACCGAATGTAAGTATGCCCTCCATACGCAACACTTCAATCGTCGGTATTGTGAAATTTGTTTTAAATTGTTCACACTTTAATTTCGTTTTCCGCCGTCTGTTACCTATCGGAAAGCAGGCTTTTACGCTCTTGAACCGCACAATTTATAGCCGAACAGTATATTTGTAGTGCGGCAAAAATTAGAATTTGGATTTGGTTATTGATTAGACAATTAAATATTGTAAAATGCTCACACTGTAGATTGTGTGACTCAAGATCGCAAAAGCCCGTTTTCCGATAGGTAAGCAGGCGATGGTAAAAGAAAGTCAACGTGTGAATGTTTTAAAATTGAGACAAGTAATTCAATCTCTGACGATTTTGTTACGAAAATTATATTATTAATAATTATTTTTTCTTTTTTTTGTCATGTCAAGAACATTTAATTTTGGAATAGTTGGTTGTGGAATGATTGCTGGGTTTCATGCTAAGGCAATTGAGGCGGCGGGCGGTAAGCTTGTTGCTTGTTTTGACACATTTCCGCAATCGGCTCAAAAACTTGCCGACGCATATTCCGGTTGTAAACCTTATTTTGACTTGAAGGAATTTCTTGCGGATAAGTCAATTGATATTGTAACAATTGGTACGCCTAGCGGTGCGCATCTTGATCCTGCGGTAGCTGCGGCGGAATCCGGTAAACACGTAATTGTTGAGAAGCCGCTTGAAATTACGCTGGAACGTTGTGACAAAATAATTGCGGCATGTGAGAAAAACAAAGTTAAACTCGCAACAGTTTTTCACAGCCGTTTTCATGACTCATCACAAAAGATTAAATCCGCAATTGAAGCTGGACGTTTTGGGCGTTTGACTCTTTGTGATGCGATTGTCAAATGGTACCGCACACAGCAATATTATGACAGCGGTAAATGGCGTGGAACTTGGGCTCTTGATGGCGGCGGAGCACTTATGAATCAAGCAATTCATACAATTGATTTGTTGTCGTGGCTTGCGGGAGGTGTTGTAGAAGTTGCGGCGCATACGGCGTTGTTGGGGCATGAGAATATAGAGGTAGAGGATACGGCAACCGCAACAATTAAGTTTGACAACGGAGCAATTGGTACAATAGTAGGCACAACGGCGGCATATCCGGGTTATTTGAAACGGATTGAAATCAGCGGCACAAAAGGAACTGCAGTATTAGAGGAAGAGGATATTGTAAAATGGGATTTCGCCGAACCAATTTCAGATGATAAAAAAATCAAAGAAGAAATGCTGAATCGTAAGTCAAGCGGAGGCGGCGCATCCGATCCTGCCGCAATTGATTTCACAGGTCACGCCAAATTATTCGCCAATATGATTCACGCAATTGAAACAGATGCTCAACCGTTGGTTGACGGTTGCGAAGGACGTAAAAGCGTTGAAATAATTCTGGCAATCTACAAATCCGCTAAAACTCAAAAAACAGAAATCGTAGAAACCAAATAATAAAAAATAAGGCAATTTCTAAAAACCTATTTTTGACAGAATTATCGAAATTTTCAGGATAGACAAATTTAGACAATAAATTTATTTTATCCACGAAATTGCATAAATTATTTAATTCGTGATCTTTTTGTGAAAATTCGTGGACAAAATGAGTTTTTAGAAGTTCCCATAAGTAACTAATTCAGTCGTGTGTTTTTTTATCGGTAACTATTCTGTTCTCCAAGCCCAATAAATCCGCGCGGAACAACATAATTTTCCGAACGGCTTTAATATTCCAACCCTTATTTGTCAAATTACCCTTATCCGTGTTTTCATATTCCAAATCCAGAACCCATGATGTCTGAAAAAACTCTCCAAAAATCAGATCAAAACCAACCAGCGTTTCCTCTAATAAATTTATGGGAGTCTTTAAATATTGGTATTGTTATTAGCGAGTTTAATGAGCATTTGACGGTGTTGGAAGCTAATGTTGCGGCGGAACGTATGATCGGACTTGGCAAGAAAGAATTGGTCGGGCGGAATTGGTCGGAATTCTATTCTCAAGATACGTTGGAGCAAATTTTCAACAGGTGGAACACCGTCAAAAACTCCGAAAAAACAACAAAACACTTCCGGCTCAATATCAAACAATTCCGCGCAGATAAATCTGAAATTTATGTTGATCTTGATTCATCTCTTTTTGTCAATCCTCATAACGGTAAATTATGTCATGTTGCTCTAATGCTTGACATATCCGAACAACAAAAACAACTTGAACAATTAACATTAGAAAAAGCCGCTAAAGAAGCTACCGACTTGGCAAAAAGCAGATTTCTTGCCCACATGAGCCACGAAATACGAACGCCGCTCAATGGAGTAATCGGCGTCTCTGAGTTGTTGATGGTAACCGACTTGACAAACAAACAACGCGAATACGTGAACCTCGTAAACATCTCCGGCAAATCTCTTTTAATATTGATCAACGACGTCTTGGATTACTCGAAAATAGAAGCAGGACGTCTCGATATTGAAAATGACGATTTCGATTTACATACGACGGTTGAGTCTGTACTCGGTATTTTATCAATTCGTGCCAATGATAAATCTCTTGAGTTGTGCGGTTCGTTTGCTTCGGATGTTCCGCGATTTGTTCACGGTGATTCCGGTCGTTTGAGACAAGTTTTGATAAATCTTGTCGGCAACGCGCTAAAGTTTACGGAAAAAGGCGGCGTCAAAGTCAATGTTGCCGTACAAAATGTTAAGTTATCGCCGATTCCTTGCGATAACGACTCAATGAATGATGAAATTTTGGTACGTTTTTCTGTTTCCGACACGGGCATCGGTATTCCCGAATCCGGTTTGCCCAAATTATTTTCGTCGTTTTCACAAATTGACGATTCCACATCAAAACGCCATGACGGTACAGGATTGGGACTGGCGATTTCAATGCATCTTGTTAAGTTGATGCGCGGCGAGTTGCATGTTGAAAGCAAGGAAGGCGAAGGTTCTACATTCTGGTTTACTGTTCCGTACAAGAGCCGTGTTGTAATACGCGAATGTCCGGCGAATTGTAAAAATTATGAGGATATTGCCGGCAGAAGACTGATTTGCCCGCGAACAGGATTGTCAAGATGCCCCGATTCTTGCAAAAGAATAATGCACGGCACAATTCCATTAAGTGATCGCGCGGCAATTGTTGTTGATGATGTTGCGATTCAGCGTGAAACGTTGGCGGAACAATTGGAATCGTGGGGCATGGATGTTACTCAGGCTCAATCGAAAAAAGAAGCAATGCAAATGTTGATCGAAGCCGCCGACGCCGGTAAACATTATCAACTCGCAATTATTGACAGCAGTATTGCAGATGGCGAAGGAATGGATCTTGTTTGCGAAATGAAAGAAACTCCGCAACTAAATAAAACCGCAATAATTTTGCTTACGCCGTTGACGGTTGATACAGATATTGCGGTGATACATTCGACTGGAGTTACCGCTAATTTGAGCAAGCCGGTCTATAGCTCGTCGCTTTTTGACGCAACTATAACAGCTCTGTTTGCACAAGAAAAAGAAAAAAACGACACAAACCGACAATGGCAGGCAGAACAATTAGCAGAAGTGCCTGAAAGTTTCGATGAACACCGATCTTTAATAAGAATTTTGGTTGCCGAAGACAACAAAATCAATCAAATTATTACACGAGATACTTTGGAGAATGTAGGATTTCAATGTGTTGTGGCTGATAATGGTAAGGTTGCGACGGAGCTTTACACTGCGGATGATTTTGATTTGATATTGATGGATTGTCAGATGCCGGAGATGGATGGCTTTCAGGCAACAATGGAAATCAGACGCAACGAAACAGCTGAATTGGCTGCAAATAAAATTACACGGCGTGTGCCGATAATTGCATTGACTGCAAATGCGACCAAAGAAGATAAAGACCGTTGTTTGCAATGCGGCATGGATGCATATTGCAGCAAACCAATCAATCCTAAAACACTTGTTCGGACAATTGATCACTGGGTCAAACCAATTCTAATTAATCGATTGCTTAATCATTGCTGCGAACTTGATGTGCCGTTCTCGACAACTGAATTTTTTATTTTATGCGGCAAGAATAAATTGATTGCGTCGATGGTATTGAGCGATTTTCTCAATCAAATACCGCGGGACTTGGAATCAATTCAAAATTATATTAACAATTCTGATTGCGGCGGCGCAGTACCGATAATTCAACATTTACGCGGCAAATCAAATCTGCTCGGCGCAACCGCATTAGTGAAACGTGCCTCTGCTCTTGAAGACAGATGCCATGTAACAGAAGGTGAAGATATAAACAAACTGCTGGACGATCTTTTCGACGAAGCCAATACATGCCTCCGACATGCCGGTAAAACCCACGAAATGTTGCAAAGCGGTTCCTTTGATAAAATTAAATAATTTACACCGTTCCTGTTCACACTTTAATTTTCAATTGCCGTCGCCTGCTTGCCTATCTGAAAACAAGCTTTTAAACTGTGAACGGTTTAGAACCAAACCAATGATATTTTTATTATGTGTAGTTTTGCGATTATTGATTCCGGTCGTTTTGATTATGAGTTGCTTGATTTCGGCGAAGGTTATCGTCTTGAGCGTTTTGGACAATATATTATCGAACGTCCGTCGTTGGCGTCAAATGGAATTTGCAAGTTCGACAATAAATTATGGAATCGGATTGATAGTTCGTTTATTCCGGATCCATCCAATAGACAATACGGTAAATGGACTTTCGAGATTGGTTCATGGCAAATAGAGTTGGGGCAAATTATTCTTGAGTTGCGTTGTACGCCTTTTGGTCATGTTGGTTTTTTTGCGGAACACGTATCAAATTGGTCAGAATTAACAACTACAATTGCGGAAACTTTGAACAATCGCGATGTTGTGCGTGTGTTGAATTTATTTGCATACACCGGCGGCGCAACAATTGCAGCGGCAAAAGCTGCAATGTTGACAAGTACAAAAAATATTACAACTAAAACAACACCGATAATTGCACAGTTTATGAAGGAATCGCAAAAGAGAGTAACAGTAACGCATGTCGATTCGGCAGGCAATGTTATTAATTGGGCAAAGCATAATGTTGGGTTGAGTGGAGTTTTTGGGGTACGTTTTATTGTGGAAGATGCTCGCAAGTTTGTTGCAAGAGAGTTGCGGCGCGGAAATTCTTATGATGTGGTGATACTTGATCCGCCGACTTATGGACATGGAAATCGAGGCGAGTCGTGGAAGTTTGCGATTGATTTACCGTTATTGCTTTCGGATATTATTGGGCTTTTGAGCGAGCAACCAGCACTTATTATTTTGACAGCGCACACAAAAGAGTTTGATCCGGACGCTTTAAGTAAGATGTTATTGCAAGCGGGATTGCCAAGATTTTTAAGAATAAAAAAATTCCAAATGCAAATAAAAACAAAAAAAGGTAAATCATTACCGTCCGGTTACGGAGTTATCGCGTCAATTTACAATTTATGATGTTTAAACTGTTCACACTTTAATTTCATTTACTGTTGCCTGTTTACCTGTCGGAAATCAGTTTTTTGCGATCTTGAGTCACGCAATTTATAGTACAAACAATATATTTTTCTAATGTTCACATTTAGTTTAATTGAATCTTTGATAATTTTTGTTACGGCATTGGTATTACTTGGCGGTTTGGTTGTATTTTCGATGCGCCGTCGGAGTGAGATTTTGCAAGATATTCTTACGCCGGAGGAACCTAACCTCGCAACTGAATTTTTCAAAAAAAAACCTACTGTTGAAGAAGTTCCCAATGAAATAACAACAAACGAACAACAAAACAACGAAGAAGATGAAGAAGAAATAATAGGCGGATGGGGAATTTCCGAAACAGAAAATCAAACTTAAACAGTAGACCTTTTCGCTAACCTGTAGGAGACCACCCCTGACCCTTCCGAAGGAGGGGAATTATTCGCCTCCTTCGGAGGCATCTTCTTATTCCCCTCCTTCGGAGGGGCTAGGGGTGGTCTCGGAGGAGTTAAAGGCGGTTTTTCGTTGTAG
>JAITDV010000406.1 GCA_031282385.1 Planctomycetaceae bacterium
ACAGAGACATGATCGACGCGCCAATCGGATTGCACCCCAAAATAAAAGAAAAAATGTGTATTGCGTCGCCGTCCGATTCTAATGCTAAAAAAGCGTTGACGTTTTACGAAGTAATTAAACGTTACGATAAATTTGCATCTATTCGTTGTTTGCCCCAAACCGGACGTACTCATCAGATTCGAGTACATTTAGCGCATACTGGTTATCCGATTCTTTGCGACAAAATGTACGGCGGACGAAAAACAATCTCTCGCGAAGAACTCATCGGCAAAAAACCTGTCGCATTGACCCAAGAAAATACAACCGGTACAATTGTACTAAATCGTCAGGCATTGCACGCACACAAATTAACATTCAACCATCCTATAACAAATAATGAATTAGAAATCATCGCACCAATTCCACACGACATACAAACTGTAATTAATTGTCTTGAGTTGCAAGAAAGAGTTTAATTCAGAATCGAAGACTTGAACATAGAAAAACAATGTCTCTCTAACCTTTAACCCCAATTTTGACATCATTGATTTTCCCCGAAATTAACGGAAACATCACGCATTCGGCAGAATAGTTGCCAATATACTGTTCGTACTATAAACTGCGTGCTTCAAGAGCGTAAAGCCGGCTTTCCGATAGGTAAGCAAGTGAAGGTGAAGGAAGTTTAAAGTGTGAACAGTTTAATTAATTTTTGAAACGAAAATGATTCGTGTTTACAATACAATAACCAAAACGAAAGAAGAGTTTAAGCCGGTAGTTGCCGGCAAGGTTGGGATTTATCTTTGTGGTCCTACGGTTTACAAGCCGTCTCATATTGGACACATGGTAGGACCGGTGATTTTTGATGCAATAAAACGTTATCTGCAATACAACGGATACGATGTTAAGTTGGTTATCAATATTACGGATGTTGATGACAAGTTGATAGCGGAGTCAAATTCTCGTAATTTGCCGATGAGTGTAATTGCAAATGAAATGACGGTTGATTACATGAATAATCTTGCGGCAATGGGCGTGAAAGATTCTGTTGACGCATTCCCCAAAGCGACTGAACACATTGACAAAATAATAAAATTTACGCAAGATTTGATAGATAAAGGTTTCGCGTATTCTTCTGGCGGAGATGTTTATTTTGAAGTTGGCAAGTTTGCGGAGTATGGCAAGTTGTCGCATCGTTCAATTGATCAGATGTCCGGTGAAGGCGGCGGTGCTGTAGAGCGTAAACTTTCGCCGTTTGATTTTGCGTTGTGGAAGTCCGCCAAACCCAATGAGCCGTCGTGGGATTCGCCTTGGGGCAAGGGGCGGCCGGGTTGGCATATCGAGTGTTCGGTTATGAGTTGTGAGTTACTTGGCGAGACTTTTGATATACATGGCGGCGGTTTGGATTTGGTTTTCCCGCATCACGAAAATGAGATTGCCCAAAGTGAATCGCGGCACGGAAAGCCTATGTGTTGCTACTGGATGCACAATGGTTTGATGCAAGAATCAGGCGAAATCGGCAAAGTCGGCGGAAGGAAAACACCCGCCGCAGAAGAAGGAAATATACAATCTCAAGAAATTGGAAAAATAAGCAAATCCAAAGGCGCCGGAGCATTTCGCGACATGCTTAAACAATTCACTCCCGAAACAATACGCTTTTTTCTGCTGTCAACTCATTATAGACGACCAATTGATTTTAGTTTCGCAAGAATAGAAGAAGTTGGAAAAGGTCTGGAAACTTTTTATCGTTTTGCCAAACGTCTGGAAAAAATCACCGAAAAAAATTTCTACTTGCTGAGCGCACCAACAAACCGAAACAATGGAGAAATTTTGAAAAGAACTTTCGCATCAAATGAAAAATTACAATCAAATTTTTGTAACTTAATTTCAAGTTATCGGACAAAATTTCTTGATTCAATGGATGATGATTTTAATACAGGCGGAGCAATCGGTGTTTTATTTGAGTTATTGCGGGAGTTGAACAAATTTATTGATGATACGAGGCTGGAGGTTGTGCGTGATGAAGATTTAATTTCTGTGTTGTTGTACGGGGCAACCGTGTTGCGCGAACTTGGGTTAACGTTGGGATTATTTGTCGCCCAACCAAAAGAAGCAGCGAGTACAGGAACAAATGAGCTTGTCGGCAAGTTGATTAAGTTATTGATAGAGCTTCGCAATTCAGCCCGCAAAAATAAAGATTTCAATACCGCAGACAAAATACGAACAGCTCTAAACGATTTAGGAATCCAACTCGAAGACCGCACAGAAAGCACTGATTGGAATTTAACAAAGTAGAAAATAACTATTTGGTCGTGTATATTTTTAGGGGATAGAAATTGATGGGTTAAGGATTAGTAGAGACACGGTGCGTTGTGTTTTTACGGTTACGGTATTTCCTAATAATCGAAAACGCAATTGAATGAAATGATACAAAATAACAACCTTAACACCTAATTGATTGCCGGCAACATGCGACTGAATAATCACAGTTTTTCATGCAGTTACACCTTTCGTCAAAGTCATAAATGCGGTTTCGAGGTTTATTTCGTCTTCTTTGAACGAACGTATTTTGAAACCGTTTTGTACAAGAATAGTCGATAACTCACAATAGTCATCGACATTTTGTCCTTTCATCAAAGAAACCCGAATAACGTTATTTTTGATTTCGATACTGTTCACGGCTGTGTGTTGTTCGAGTAATTTTGCGGCTTCGTCTTGATTTCCGTGTACCTCAATATTTATCACAAGATGATCCCGTACCCGCCGCATTACTTCCGCAACATCTGCATTGACCAACAATTCACCGCGTTCAATAATGCCGACTTTGTTACAAACATCAGCAAGTTCCGGCAAAATATGCGAACTTACCATGATTGTCTTACCTCGTCCGCCAAGGCGTTTAAGTAACTCCCGCATCTCTATTCTTGCACGCGGGTCAAGACCGCTTGCAGGTTCGTCAAGCAATAAAACTTGCGGATCATGCAAAAGAACCCGCGCAAGACCAAGACGTTGCGTCATACCGCGAGAAAGACTTGTTGCCATTGCATCGCGCTTGTAACCCAAATCAACAAGCTCCAACATCTCTTCGCAAACTTTACGCCGTTTATCTCCGCGTATCCGATACGCCGCCGCAAAAAACTCAAGATACTCAATAACTTTCATGTCATCATACACGCCAAAAAAATCAGGCATATAACCGATTACACGCCGTATCTCTGTTGCTTTAGTGTATATTGACATATCGCAAACATACGCCTCACCCCAACTAGGTTGTAACAACGTTGCAAGAAGCTTCATCGTTGTCGTTTTGCCGGCGCCGTTGGGTCCAATAAAACCAAAAAGGTCGCCCGACACAAGATCAAGTTTCAAATTTTTAACCGCAAAAAGTTTCCCGTATTGCTTTGTCAAATCTTCTGTACGAATCATTTTAATTTCTCTAATTTGAGTACCAAACAAATGTAAAATTATTCAAGCTTGAATTTCAATTTTAAGCTATCAAGTTTATTAAACTGTTCACACTTTAATTTTCCTTTACCGCCGCCTGCTTCGCTACTGGAAAATAGGCTTTTACGCTCTTGAGTCACGCAATTTATAGTACGAACAGTATATTTCCCTAAAATCTCTGTATCATTTCACACAAGTTGAACAAGCAATTTGTGTGAAATAATACAAGTTTTTTTATTACTTATGTTCCTTAAATAAAACCGAAATTTAAATGTAAAGAGCATAATTTATAATTCGATCTATTGATGAGTATTTTTGTTTCTTTCTCGTAATTTTGAGTTTTTTGTTTCATCTACGCCTACAGTTGTTCTTATTGATGGAGCGTTTGAAAGTGTAGATTCCTCGGAGTTATTTTGTGAGGACAAATTCCATGTTGTAGTTTTCCATGATTCCATTTTTTTTAATTTTATTTTGTCTGTCAAATTAAAATTTAGCGGCGACAATGTAATAAAACCTTGCGCGAGTGCGGCAATATCTGTCAATTGTTCGGATTGTTTTTTTACGGGTTGTCTTGGATCAGGACGACCGCTCAACCAATAATAAGGGCGCCCCATCGGATCAACTCGTCCCTCAAATAATTCCCATTCTGGCGTTACATCCATTCCGACAATCCGTACTTCAGGACACGGATTCGATAACGCCGAAAACGGAATATTCAAATTATACAAATCACCTGAAATTTTGTGATTTTCCGATGACAATAATTGACCAATACCGGTGTTGTGTTTTTTGGTTTCGTGTTCATTTTTTGGGTCATGTTCAATTTTTTGCAATACTTCCTCAATCACATTTACGGCAATATCAGCAGCTTTATAAAATGGTTCATTTTCATTGTATTCCAACGAAACAGCGAAACTCGTAATTCCGTAAAACGCGCCCTCAATTGCAGCCGCAACCGTACCGGAGTACAAAACATTTATACCTGCATTCAATCCGCCGTTTATTCCGCTAACAATCAAATCAGGTAACTCCGGCAATATCTCCGTTGTTCCCAACTTGACACAATCCGCCGGACTGCCATCAACTGCCCAACCCCAATGCTTGTCATCAACAAATACATTTTTCACTGTAAGCGGCGTAAGAAACGTAATCGAATGAGATACCCCGCTCTGTTCCCGCGACGGCGCAACTACATAAACATCACCCAATCGCCGTAACGCCCGCTCCATTGCCGCAAGACCAGGTGCATAAATACCATCATCATTGGTAAGAAGAATATTACGGATTCTACTACCGTTAACTGTTTTTTTTAACAAATTTTCTGTCGTCATAATTTAATATATTTGATTGTTATGTAAATTGCGTAACTCAAGATCGTACAAACCTGCCTGCTTTCCAATACATAAGCTGGCGGCGTTAAATGAAATTTAAAGTGTGAGCAGTTTAGTAATAACTGAACTTTTGCAAAATGGCGTTTAACACTATAAATTTGAGTGTGAAATGTTTATCAAATTACTATTTTTTTGATGCATTATTGTAACAATAATTATGTTAGTCAAAAATGAAAAT
>JAITDV010000424.1 GCA_031282385.1 Planctomycetaceae bacterium
ATGGAGGGGAATATTCGCCTCACTCGGAGGCGTATTCTTATTCCCCTCCTTCGGAGGGGTTAGGGGTGGTCTCGGAGGAGTTAAAGGCAGTTTTTCGTCGTAGGTTTTTTGTTGCGTTGGTGTATTTTTAGGTTAGAAAAAAGAAACACTAGACCTTTTCGATAACTTTTATGAAAACCACCATTGACTCCTACGAGACCACCCCTGACCCCTCCAATGGAGGGGAATATTCGCCTCCGAAGGAGGCGTCTCCTTATTCACCTCACTCGGAGGCGTTTTCTTATTCGCCGCCTTCGGAGGCGTATTCTTATTCCCCTCCTTCGGAGGGGCTAGGGGTGATCTCGGAGGAGTTAAAGGCAGTTTTTCGTCGTAGGTTTTTTGTTGCGTTGATGTATTTTTAGGTTAGAAAAAAGGTCTATTGTGTCAATAAATTTTTACGATATACTCATGAAACTTGAAATTTTGGTTTTTGAGATGCGTTTATTTTTGTCATGTAATTAAAGTTCCTTGCCAAAAAAGAAAACCGAATTTCAAAATGTGAACAGTTTAAAATCCTCGCTCCGAAAGGGCAGTGCTAAATAACGAAACAAATTTCTGCATTGCCATTACAGGGTGGTTTTTTGTGAAAGTTATTTCCTGCCGTATTGCGACGGGTTGTTACGCATTGCCCCTTGCGGGGCGAAATACTTGTTAAAGTTTTTTAACCAACTAATTAACTAATTAACTAATTAACTAATTAATTAATTAACTCTCAATTGACCCTAAAACTAAATAGACAGTTACAATAAATTCTGTTTGAATAACCACTCTACAAAGCGAAAAATTGACGCTTCAATGAGATAATTTACATTTTTGGGTATTACCCAAATTTGCAATCAAAAACATGAAATACGATCCTGCAATAATCGAACCCAAATGGCAATCACATTGGGAGAAATATAATACGTTTGTTGTTCCGCGTTTACCGTTTGGCAAGAAGTTATACATACTTGACATGTTTCCATATCCGAGTGCTAATGGTTTGCATGTTGGACATCCTGAAGGTTATACCGCAACCGATATTGTCAGCCGTTTTGAAACAATGAATGGTGCAACAGTTTTGCATCCGATGGGTTGGGATGCATTTGGCTTGCCTGCGGAACAACAAGCGAAAAAAACCGGCACTCCGCCGCGTCAAATTACCGAAACAAATATATCCAACTTTCGCCGTCAATTGAAAATGCTCGGCTATTCATACGATTGGAGTAGAGAAATTTCTACCACCGACGCTAAATATTTCAAATGGACTCAATACATTTTCCTACTGCTTTACAACACTTGGTTTGATTCCGCCGCCCAAAAAGGAAGACCAATTTCCGAATTACCAATACCGCCCGATACCGCCGACATCGAAATTTACAAAAATGAACATCGACTTGCTTATCAAATTGAGGCGCCTGTAAATTGGTGTCCCGCTCTCGGTACGGTGTTGTCAAACGAAGAAGTAATACAAGGACGCAGCGAACGCGGAAATCATCCGGTTATTCGGATGCCTTTAAGACAATGGATGTTGCGAATTACCGCTTATGCGGATCGGCTTGAATCTGATCTCGAACAACTTGATTGGTCTGAAAGTATTAAGACATTGCAAAAGAATTGGATTGGTCGCAGTGCCGGTGCGGAGGTTGACTTCTTTATCGGCAACTCTATTTCTGTTACAAAAAATAAATCAAACCATACCGAACCAGATACAAAAGAATTTAACGCTTGGAAAAAAGAGCGTGAGCAAACCGGATTTCCACGTAAACCCGATAACAACGTTTTGCGGATTTATACAACTAGACCCGATACGTTGTTCGGAGCAACTTACATGGTTATTGCACCGGAGCATCCGTTGGTTGAAAAACTTACCCTTGATAAAGAACGTAAAGCTGTTGAGAAATATTGCGAACAAGCGGCATCAAAAAGCGATCTTGACAGAACAGATTTATCAAAAGAAAAAACCGGCGTTTTTACCGGTTCTTTTGCAATAAATCCATTGACCAATAAACCGATTCCGATTTGGGTTGCAGATTATGTTTTGAGTTCGTATGGTACGGGGGCAATAATGGCAGTGCCGGCGCATGACACACGTGATTTTGAATTTGCCAAAACGTTTGATTTGCCAATTATTCAAGTCGTACAAAATCCATTAGACGAGACAAATAATAACGTAACAAAAATTCCAGATTGCAACGAAGCATTCACCGGTCAAGGTTCTGCAATTAATAGCGGTCAATACAACGGATTAAATACATCCGAATTTAAAGAACAAATCACATCCGATTTGCAGAAAGCAGGTATTGGACGCAAGGCGATCAATTACAAAATTCGCGACTGGCTTTTCAGCCGTCAACATTTTTGGGGCGAACCATTTCCGATTTTGCATGAACTTGACGAAGCGGGTAATTTTACCGGTCGAATGATACCGCTTGAGTTCTCGGAATTGCCTCTTGATATTCCTAAAGAGTTGGCATTCGATGCGAAACACAATTCACCCGAACCGCCGTTGGAACATGCACCCGACGAGTGGTTGTATGTTTTTCGTAACAATAAAAAATATAAACGTGAAACCAATACGATGCCGCAATGGGCAGGTTCGTGTTGGTATTATTTGCGGTATGTTGATCCGAATAATGATGAAGCGTTGATTGATCCTGAACTTGAGCGTCAATGGATGCCGGTTGATCTTTATGTTGGCGGTGCGGAACATGCGGTTTTGCATTTACTTTATGCAAGGTTTTGGCATAAGGTTTTGTATGATTACGGAATTGTCTCGCAACCTGAACCATTTCATAAGTTGGTAAATCAAGGAATGATTCTTGGCGAAATGGAATTTACCGGATTCAAAGATTCCGCAGGTAACTGGATTTCAACTGCACTAATTGATATTGATCGTGATGGAATTGGAGTATTGAAGTCAGACAAATCAGTAAAATTGCACAACATAAAACTTGACAATAAACAAGTATTGAAAAAAGGTGAAAATTTTGTACTTGCCGAGGATGAACGAATTCAAGTTGACAGCCGCTCAAATAAGATGTCAAAAAGCCGCGGCAATGTAATCAATCCTGATTCTGTGGTTTCTGATTACGGCGCGGATGCGCTCAGGCTTTATGAGATGTTCATGGGACCTTTGGAGTCGGTCAAACCTTGGTCAATGGACGGCGTACATGGTATGCGTGGTTTTCTTGATCGGGTTTGGAAAATGATAATTTCGGTAGCGGCGGAGAAATTAGAATTGGACGCAACAATACAAGATGTTCCACCAACAGAAACACAAAACAGAATGTTGCATAAAACAATAAAAAACGTTACCGAAGATATTCGCAACATGTCATTCAATACCGCAATTGCACGCATGATGGAATTTACAAATTTCTTTCTAAAAGAACAAGTACGCCCAAAATCAGTAATGGAAAAATTTGTACTGATATTATCGCCGTTTACGCCCCATATTGCGGAAGAGTTATGGTCAATTTTAGGACATGATAAAACAATTGCACATGAAACTTGGCCTGTTTTTGATGAGACACTAATAAAAGAATCAACATTGGAAATGCCGGTTTCGATCAACGGTAAATTACGATCAAAAATTATTGTTGCGGCGGATGCAGATGAGTCCGAACTTGAACGAATTGCGATTGCAGACCCAAAAATCAACAGTTTGATTACAGGCAAAACAATTGTTAAAAAAATTATTGTACGCGGAAAAATGGTAAATTTAGTAATCAAGGATTAATTTCGAGGAATCAAAATAGAAAACATTTCATCACAATTGATTTTTCGATTTAAACCGCCCGCACAATTTTTACATTCGGTGCGGCACAAAAAATTTTAAGGAAATTTGCAGAAATTACCATAACAAAAAATAAAAAACAAAAAATGATATTGATAGGTTACAGAGGAACGGGCAAGACTACGGTTGCGTCGATTTTGAGCCGGAGACATTCGATTCCTGCAATTGACAGTGATAAAGAAATTGAACGTGAAACTGGAATAAGTATATCGGAAATATTTTCGCGTCACGGTGAAGTTGGGTTTCGGGATATTGAGGAATCGGTTATTGCACGTATTTTAGCCAACAACAAAAAAATAATACTGGCAAGCGGCGGTGGCGCAATTTTACGAGAATCGACAAGAAATAAATTTCGCGAAACCGGTAAAGTTATTTGGTTGCAAGCATCTCCCGAAACGGTCTTGAAACGAATACAAGCCGACACAACAAGTCAAACAACACGCCCTAATTTGACTTCATTGTTACCGCTCGATGAAATTGTTGCTATGATCGCTAAACGAAAACCTCTCTACGAACAAACCGCAACCTTCACAATCAATACCGATAATCTAACCCCAACACAAATCGCCGATCAATGTGAACAACTATTGTTTAAATGTGAAATATGAGATAAGAACGAAACAAACAAAAATACAGCAATATAAAGTAAACAACCCTCATTTATCCAATTCCCATTATGCCCTTGATTAAAGACTTTCAACTTTATTGTTCAAAATACAACTCAAAAAAACAATCCGCCAAAGAGATACAAATTTTTTTTGACGCGAGTGATCAAGTTTGACATTTTTCTAAAGTACTTTTTGTTAATGATGTTCCTTACTAAAAATAAAAACTAAAAATTAGATAGTGGATATTAGACCTTTTCTCTAACCTAAAAATACATCAACGCAACAAAAAACCTACAACGAAAAACCGCCTTTAACTCCTCCGAGACCACCCCTAACCCCTCCGAAGGAGGGGAATAAGAAG
>JAITDV010000441.1 GCA_031282385.1 Planctomycetaceae bacterium
GTTATGCGTGTTTAACAGTGCGGCATTTACTTGATCCAGATGTTATTATGCTTGGCGGCGGTGTTATTGAGGCTTGTCAAAAATATATGATGCCGGTAATTGAATCTGTAGCGGCGTCGGATCGGTTGCAATCTGCGTCGTGTTCGCGGCGGATTTTAGTTTCGTCTCTTGGGGACAGTGCAGTGGTTTTGGGGGCGGTAGCTCTTGTTCGCAGTACGGAGGCAAGTACATTTGATCTGATTTGCGAATCGACACCAAAGTATTCGCATCTTTTAATGTTGGCGGATGAAGTGATTCATATTGATGATGTTGCTTATACGTCTGACATTTTAATTTTGCCGGACGGTACAATTCATGAAAGATTAAAAGTACCGAAAAAAGACCCGAATGGTTTCAGATTCAAAGATATTGAAACAGCGGTGCAAGGCGGAACGGATCTTCTTATTTTGGCAACTCCGGCAGCGGAAAAAATAACGTTGTCGGAAAAATGTCAGGATTATCTTTACAGACGCGGGATAGATTATAGAGTTGTTCAATTGCGTGAAGCTGTACAGTTATACAACAATTTTAACGGAAGACGTTCAGCTGTTTTACACTTTAATATGAGAATTAAAAATTAAGTAACTGTTCGTAAAAATTATATTCATTACATTTGATTTTTTTGATTTAAGTAGAAATCAAGTTTGTTGTGTTCCAAAAATCCTTTTTGTCATTGGCGTCCTTTATACCGAACGCATATTTGAATTCGGAAATCCGCGCAAGTTTACCTATTGGAAAATTCGCTTTAACGTATTTGTCCAACCGAATTCTATGCTGCTCGTGTTATAAATTATATTATCCAAAAGCGTAAAAGTCTGATTTCCGATAGGTAAGCAAACGGCGGTAAAGGAAATTTTAAGTAAGAACAGTTTAAAATGTGTTCGGTTAGAAATTTTAAAGTAGAAAAAAATGAAAATTGCTTATTTTGATTGTCAATCTGGTATTAGCGGGGACATGTCGCTTGGTGCAATAATTGATCTTGGAGTATCGGTTGCATTGTTGAATGATTCTGTGCGGTCGTTGTTACCGCATGTTTGTATTGATGTAGAGCAAGTGGTGCGTTGCGGTTTGCGTGGTACGCTTGCGAAGGTCAAAGTGCCGGAAGAAAATGTTCATCGTCATCTTTCTGATATTCTTAGTTTAATTGATAGTTCGTCAATTAGCGATATTTGCAAGGAAAATGCTTCAGGAATTTTTCGTTTATTAGCGGAAGCGGAATCGTTGGTTCATGGAGTGGATATTGAGGAGGTTCATTTTCATGAAGTTGGTGCGGCGGATTCGATTACTGATATTGTTGGTGTTACGGTTGGTCTTGAGCAATTAGGCGTTGAGCAATTTAGGAGTTCAAAAGTACCGACAGGTTGCGGTGTTATCGAGATAGCTCATGGCAAGTGCTCAATACCTGCGCCGGCAACAGTTGAGTTATTGCGTGGTATTCCGATAGCTGCATCGGAAGTGCCGTTTGAATTAACTACGCCGACAGGTGCGGCAATTTTGAAATATTATGTGAATCAATTCGGTTCTTTACCGTCAATGACAATTGAATCAATTGGTGTTGGTGCGGGTAGCCGTGATTTAAGTGAGCAGGCAAATATATTACGAATTTTGGTCGGAGATTTATCAAATGATAAACCGGCATTGATGTCGGCGGCAGAACAATTACCGAATCATTTGTGTGAGCGTCATAGAGTTGTTCACGATCATACCGGACATCGCCATGATGTGCCGGTAGATATTTTTTCCACACCAAAAACCAAAGCAACAACTGAAACTGTATGGGTACTTGAGACAAATATTGATGATTCGACGGGTGAAGTTGTTGGGCATTGTATTGATTGTCTCTGGAATGCGTCGCCGCTCGATGTTTGGACAACAGGAATTCAAATGAAGAAACAACGTCCGGGAGTTACGTTGTCAATACTATGCCGGCGTGAACAAATAAATGAGCTTGAAGGAATACTGTTCAGGGAAACATCAACAATCGGAGTAAGACGATGGGCGGTAGAACGAACAATATTGAACCGTGAATCGTGCAAAATTAGAACGCCGTGGGGAAGTGTTGACGCAAAAAGGTTGGTTTTACCGGACGGAACTGAAAGAACCGCACCGGAATTTGAATCCGCAAAAAAGTTAGCCATCGAATGCGGAATTTCCGTAAGAGAAATTTTATCAAGCAGCAAAACATTCGAAACTATAGAACGCGATTAAATTATACCAACAACATTTTAGAATTCGGTGAAACCTAAAACACATTAGTTACTGTGCTGTTTGTTCCATAAATTGCGTGACTCAAGATCGCAAAAACTTGCTTTCCGATAGATAAGCAGATGACGGTAGATAAAATTTCAAGTGTGAATAGTTTAATTAGTTGTCCCTGAAAAAGTCTTTTTGTTGTTTTAATGGTAGCCAACTTGTTCGTGGCGAATTCGTTTGAGCATCTGAATGGGGACTTCTTGTCAATTAATTTTGATAATAGACCTTTTCGCTAACCTGTAGGCGACCACCCCTGCCCCCTCCGAATGAGGGGAATTATTCGCCTCTCTCTGAGGCATCTTCTTATTCCCCTCCTTCGGAGGGGTTAGGGGTGGTTTCGGAGGAGTTAAAGGCGGTTTTTCGTTGTAGTTTTTTTATTGCGTTGATGTATTTTTAGGTTAGAGAAAAGGTCTAATATTTGCAAGGTTTTAAGGAAAATCTCGGATAAAACAATAACTATACTATACTATACTATACTGCAAATTATAACTCTAAATTGCAACCAGATAAGCCCAGAATTTATAGCACCAAATGACTTTTTCAGGGACAACTATTTAGCTTTAAAACTGAAAATTCAAGTGTGAAGAGTTAAATTATTCACACTTGAGTTTTCATTTTTGCGGTTTGCTTATATCGGAAAACCTACAATAACGTTCTTACATCATCAAATTTACAGTATGTTTTGATACTGAATTTATGTTAATCAATTTCTAATTTCTTGATTGTTTCTGCGTATGCTTTGTAGATAATTGCGGTACTGACGGCGCCGGCATCAAGATTTCCGCGGCTGCGTTCTCCGATATTTTTTGCGCGACCGAATTTTGCGAGTAGTTCTTTTGTTGAATCTGCGCCTTTTTGTGCGGCTTCGTATGCAGCTTGAAAAACATTGGCAAACGAGTTGTTCGAATCTTTCAAAGCGACCATTGCGTCAATAGCAGGGATCAATGCGTCCATCAAAGTCTTATCACCAATTTCGGCTTTGGTTGATGTTTTAACATTTAACAGACCTGTTTTGAACATTTCGATAGTTTCGTTCAAATCCAGTTCATCGGATTTGACTGTACTTGCCATACCGAGGAAAAACGAACCCGTTAATGTACTGGTCGAACCACTAGCAGAGGACATTACATCCCAACCAATATTCACCAATGTTTCAGCAAGGTTGCCATCTTTTTGCGAGCTGTTTGCGGCTGCTTTCATCGCAGTCAATATTGCGGTTCCGTGATCGCCGTCGCCCGTAGCGGCATCCAATCGATTCAACTCATCAACATTAACCGTAATTACTTCCATTGCAGTAAAAAGTATCTGTTGAAGTAATTGTTTTGTAAATTTCATCATAATCTCCTATAACAAATTTGTTAGAATTTTGTTGCGCAAAAGCGGTAAAGCAGAACTATACTATTGTACTATAAATTGTGCGGCTCAAAAGCGTATACTGTTCGTACTATAAATTGCGTGACTCAATAGCGTAGTAGCCTGCTTTCCGATTAGGTAAGCAGGCGGTGGTGAAGGAAAATTAAAGTGTGAACGAGTTTAACAATAACGTAGAACAATGTCCGAATTCATTTATCAATGAACAACATTAAAACAAACAACTCCGCATTCGGCAAGTATAGGGAATTGAATGTGAATGAATAGTTACGTTTTTTAGTCCTCTGTTTGAATATTCCGTACAAACGGATACCGTGTAACTGTACATTGTGTAGTTGATTTATTATACTAATAACCAATTTCAATTTATTTTGTATAAATTGATTATTGGGTTAAGTGAAATTATACTGAAACATATTTCTGCAAAAATATACTGTTAGTACAATAAATTGCGTAATTCGAGAGTGTAAAAGCTGCTTTCCGATAGGTAAGCAAGCGGCAGTAAAGGAAATTCAAAGTGTGAATTGTTTATAAATTTTTTTTTATTTTGTTATGGTAAATTATTATTGGTTTTGGACATTTGTTTGTCTTGGGATTGGGCTTTTTTTAGGTTTTATTGAGGTTTTTATTCCATCGGGCGGAGTGTTGGCGTTTTTAACGTTGGTTGCAATTATTGGCAGTATTATTTTCGCGTTTTTGCAAGATACTTTTTTCGGCGCAATTTACATGTTCTCAATTGTGTTGCTTTTACCGTGTTTGGTTTGGGGTGCTGTTACGATTTGGCCTCACACGATTATTGGGCGGCGCGTTCTGCTTAATCCTGAAGAAGACCCCGCGCTGCGACCCAACACCGAACTACTCGTGTTGAAACAATTGATCGGTAAACACGGCGTAGCCCGCAGCAAAATGATCTTTTCCGGTCAAATTGAAATAGACGGACACAAATACAACGCTATGAGTGATATTGAGGCAATTGAACCTAATACGCCGATAGTTGTTGTTGGTCTTGACTGTATGACATTGCTGGTACGGCGATCAGAAGGATTACAAACAAAACAGAAAATAACAAACATAGAAGTAAACAACGACAAACCAACATCTGATAACATTCCCGAAACAATTTATGACCCGTTTGCATAAAAAACATTTTCGTTACGAAAATTTCAATATACTGTTCGTACTATAAATTGCTGGACTCAAGAGCGTAAAAGTCTGTTTTCCTAAAGGTAAGCAGGAGTTGGTAAAGGAAATGGAAGGTGTGAACAGTCTGTTAAATGTTCAAAATCGTTCTGTTATTTTTTATTTTTTTGATAATTCATCCACTATATTCAAAATATTTTTGGATATTTTCAATTTCTGTACTTGGATTTTGAAAATTCAAAAATTTAATGATTTCAATTGTTACATTAGACTTTCAATTTCGTCACAAAGTTCATTTGATTTCTTTTCGTCGGGTGCTTCGGCAAAAATTCTTATGATTGGTTCTGTGTTACTTCCGCGTAATAATACCCACGCATCGCCATGATCTATCCGTAAACCGTCAAGCCTGTCACACGGTAAACTCTTGAACGATTCCGCAACCTTGTCAAGCAGTAACGGAACCTTTGACAACTCAATATTCGCCTTCCGTTTTACCAAAACATAATGCGGCAAATTATCTGCGATTTCCGAAATAGTTCTGTTGCTCATTGCCATAGCGTCAAGCACTTGAACCATACCAACAAAACTGTCTCTTACCAATCCTACCGCCGGATCAATCGGTCCGCCGTTGCCTTCACCGCCAAAAATCGCATCCGTTTTAAGCATCAAGTCAACAACATTCGCCTCGCCGACTGCACTACGATAAATTGGTACGCCATAACGTTTCGCTATATCTTCATTGATTCGGCTCGTTGCACAATTGATAACAACCGCGCCTTTTTCTCGATGAAAAGGATGTCTCAAAACAGACGACTCACTTGCAGATTTCTCATTCTTATCCGTAACCTGCAAAATATGATCAAGACTAATTGCAACCGTAAGTTCCTCGCCAATATAACGTCCCTTTTCATCTATCACGGCTACTCGATCCGCATCAGGATCCTGACAAAACGCAACATCAAAATTACCACATTTGACCACATCGCATATTTGTGCCAAATTCTCTTGCGTCGGTTCCGGTACATGCAAAAAATGCCCTGTCGGTTCTTCGCCGACCATTGTTACCTCACATTCTAACTCGTCAAATAACCACGCACCAAGTAATGCTCCCGTGCCATGATTCGCGTCAAGCAAAACGCGAAATTTACGATCAGCAATCGCATTCAGATTTATTGTTTCAATAATTGCTTTTTGATGTTCGGTAATTGTATTCCTGCACTCAATTCGTTTACCGACAGACTCATAATTGACCCAATTCAATCTACCGGCGTTATATTGCCGTAAAACATTTTCGCCTACTTTTTTCGGGATAACACGACCTTCTGCCGAAAATAATTTCATGCCGTTGAACTCGCCCGGATTGTGTGAAGCTGTAATTTGGATACCGCCGACGGCAGATAATTGACGTACTAAAATTCCAGTTGTGGGCGTCGCTGTAATTCCTGCATCAAATGTGTTGCGACCAACTGCATTTAACGCCGCGTGAATTGCATCCGCAAGCATTAAACCGGATTCACGGCTGTCCCGCGTTACTACGATTGTGCCGGGCGGAAGCGTACTTGCAAACGCCGCCGCATAGTTCATTGCAACTGCCGGCGTCAATGTCTCTCCAATCACGCCGCGTAAACCTGAAACACTTATTATCAAATCAGACATAATATTTTTCGTTACAAAAAACAGAATTAATTTAATTTTCAGGTAAATTTTTATCGTTTGTTGCTTCTGATTGCAAGAACGCTACTGCAAGACAAAACATCACCGTAATAAGCGAAATAAGCCAAACAAGACCAAACGCTAATATCACCCAAAATAAAACTGTTACCGCAAAAAAATCACAGATAACATGAAAAAAACACAAAAAAGCAAACAAAAAAACTATCCCGCATGGAAACAATACCGCTGTATAAAGAAACCAACCAACAACACGACGTAAAACTGAAACCGAAATCAATTCTTTATTATCTTTCATTTAAATAACCTCTCACAAAACAACCGCAACCAAATTTCTAAAATTAATTCTAGTCGATAATTTTAAACTGTTCACACTTGAGTTTTCCTTTACCTTTACCTACTTACCTATCGGAAAGCAGATTCTTGAATCACTCAATTTATAGTACGAGCAGATAGAATTCGGTAATTCGATGCGTTAAAGCAACTTTTCCAATAAATAAATTTATGCAAAGGAACAAAAATTCAAGTGTGAATAAATATTCACAAATTTAGCCCGGAGGCCAACTCATAAAACGACCGCCAAGTAAATGAAAGTGTAAATGATAAACAGTTTGACCGCCGTTGTTGCCGCAATTTGTAACCAATCTGTAACCGTCAGACAAATTATATTCATTCACCAGATACGGCAACACAACTGTATAAATATGCCCAAGTAATTCCGTGTCTTCAATTGTTAGTTGATTTGTTGATGGAATTTCTTTTTTGGGTATGATCAAAATATGTACCGGCGCCTGCGGGTTAACATCGCGAAACGCCATGCAATACTCATCCTCAAAAACAATATCTGCCGGAATTTCATGATCAATTATTTTTTTGAAAATAGTTTTTTCAGCCATGATTTTTTATTAGTTTGTTAAAATTTTTGTATGTTCACGGTTAATTTTTGTATGTTCACGATTAATTTTTTTTGTTTCAGGTGTACTCTTTACTCTTTTAAAATTCGCTTTTCTTTTTTTAAGGAACATCGGTTTCAAAAGGAATTTTTGGAACATGATAAACGTGAATATTATTAAACTGTTCACACATTAAATTTCATTTGCCGTCGCCTGCTTATCCTATCGGAAAGCAGGTTTTTACGCTCTTGAGTCACACAATTTATAGTACGAACAGTACAAAAAAACGAAAAATTCAAGTGTATGAGTTTATCTATATGTTTTGTTTGAATTAGTTACGGGTTACGGTTGATTTGTTGTTAGGGTTTGATACAATCTTACCCTGATTGTCCGCAGCTGTTGTTATGCGGATGGCGGACAATTTGTTGCAATATAACTCAAGCGTAATGTGTTGATGAATATTTAACTGATTTACAATTTGTTTTTATTTTTCAACAAATTTTATTCTGAGTGAATCAAAACCAACACGTTTTTAACATTTATTCAAACATACTTCAGAATATTTTAAACTGTTCACACGTTAATTCTTGGTAATCTGTGTGGGATTGGTTATTGGCGAGTTTACGTTAACGTCCTTGTGTCTTCATAATTCTAAAGTGTGTTTATTTTTTCACCTGAATTTCGATTGGATTTTACCATGAAAATTATAGTAACTCAACTTCCCCTTCTTATATTTTTGTTTTGTTTAATGTTTAGTGATTCTGTTTGTTTTGGTGAGACGCGTGTATTGAGCGAGTCTCAGTTAAAGGAAATACGCGACATAATAAACAGACGCACGCAACAGGAAATATTCAGTAAGCTTGGCGAAAAACCTGTGCCGAAAAAGATTATTGATGATTCGGTTTTGCTTGTTAAGGCAACAGACATTTTGCTTGAGCCGGATGTGCTGGAAAAAAACGATCCCGAACATAAAATCATTTTGGGTAAATCGTGGATACTTAAACGACGGACTTTGGCGTTAATTTATCTTTCTTATGACGATGACAAGATGGAGACTTTTTTTCCAATTCTGGTAAATGAAGTTCATGATCTTGAAGAGTATGAGGATTGCGATCAAATAATGCGGTTTGCGGAGGAACATATTTTGAAGGTGGCATCGATATTGATTATTCGTAACGATAAAAAAATTAAGATAGACCCTGACTCGCTGACTCAATGGTATGTTGAACATGTGGAACGTTATCCTGGTCGTAATTCGGAGCAGTTGGTAATCAAGTTTCTTGATAAGGTTAAAGAATTGAATGGCGTCGGGATGAATGACAAGATTATGTCGGCGTGTGCGGCGAGTTTTACAGAAATTTTGCTTGCGTCGCGGAATGAGACGATAGTTGCAAGAGGTAAAAAATTAGAAGCTGCAGCAAGATGGTACGATTTGCCAGGAAAGCCAATGCAATTAACCGGTACTGATATTAATGGCAATGTTTTTGATATTGCCGATCTTAAAGGCAAAGTGGTTTTAGTGGAATTTTGGGGAACGTGGTGTTTGGCTTGCGTGAAAGATTTTCCGATGTTAGCGGGTTATTATGAAGATTTCCAAAAGAGAGGTTTTGAAATAGTAGGCGTAAATGCCGGTACAAAAAATGACAACGAATTATCTGTTAAACAATTTGTACGCAATACAAAATTTGCGGAAAACAAAACCATAACATGGCAAATTATACTTGATGGATTGAAACCAAACGTAAAAGACCGTGTTACGACTTACTACGGTATAGAAACATTACCTCAATCTGTATTGATTGGAATGGACGGCAAAGTAATCACTCTCAATCCGCCTAAAGATACATTGCGCGAACAAATTCAAAAAGCATTGGAGCCGCCAATCGATCCTGAAACATTGACGCCCGAACAACGCAAACTATGGGAACAAAAAAAATTACAAGACGCCACAGAATTGGAAGAAACAAAACGATTCGCCGAAACTATTGAATTAGATGACAAAAAATAAACTGCAATGGTTTTTTGTTACAATAAATTAATCGCAACATGTACTATTCGTCCTATAAATTGTGCGGCTCAAGAGTGTAAAAGCCTGCTTTCCGATAGACAAGCAGACGGCGGTAAACGAGATTAAAATGTAAACAGTTTAAAAACAAGCAATTATTATGAGTGTTATCAGACAAATTTATGATACGCTTTGTGAACATTATGATATGCAGCCGCTTGTGAATAGTTGGTTGAATAATCCGTTGGATGTGATAATTGGTTCGGTTTTAGTGCAAGGTTCGACGTGGCGGGTTGTGGTTAAAGTTTTGAATTTATTGCGTGAACGTTCTTTGTTAAGTTTTCAGGCTATAGTTGATGTTGATGATGAGTTATTGTCTGGTTTAATTCGGTCGGCGGGGTTTCAAGTAAAAAAAACGAAACGTTTAAAAGATATTGCGCGTATTTTTTTGAATTACGGTAACGGTAATATCAATACGTTTTTTGCACGTGATATTGATCAAGTTCGTCAAGAGTTGCTGAAGGTGTCAGGTTTGAGTCCGAGAACGGTTGACAATATTATTCTTTATGCAGGCAAGTTACCGATTTATGTTGTTGATCCTTATACTGCGCGGATATTTCGACGGCATGAGATTGTTTCGGCGTGGGCAAGCGATGCGGACATTCAGCAATTTATTCATTTTGAGCTTGTGCCGGACGAGGAGCCGTATGGGGCAAAGTTATTTAGCGAGCTTCAGACTTTTATGGTCAAACTTGGTCGAACTTGTTGCGGGATTCCGCAACCGGATTGTTCGCAATGTCCGCTTGCGATTTTGTTACCGGCAACAGGTGTACGTAACATAAATATCCCCGACGAGCCAACTATTCCGCCTATTGCGGTAATACTTGCAAACAGGTTGAGGTTGAAAACGGACCGACCTAAAATTCCAGAATTAACTACGGTTCAATCAGAATCAATTACCCCCACAACAAAAAAACAAAAAACAAACAAAAAAGAATCCGTTACGCCTCCACAAGTAAAAACACAACAAAAAATTATCACAAATACTCAAAATAAAAATCAAACACAACAATTACAAAGTAAAGAACCAAGTAAAGATTTGAAATTGAGTGATGTGGAAAAACAGATTGTTGAAAAGATTGGATTGGAGCCGGTACAAATTGATCTGATTGTACAAGCAACTCAATTGCCGGTTCATATCGTCCGCGCAACAATCGCAATTCTGGAAATGAAAAAAATTCTACAACAAGTTGAAGGAAACAGAGTCGCAAGTTTAATTTCAGAATCATAACAAAGATTTTAAAATGGGTCATGTTGATAATTTCCGTTTAAGATTTGCCTATACAACGGATTTTTTGCATTAACCGGAGGATCGTTGTGATTGGATGACACCAACAGTTACTATAGACAACAAAAATCCAAGCATGATTCCAATTAACTCCGGTATCTTGAGGCACAAAGTTGACCGTGAACGTGTTGTTTTATTACAGAGTATAGGCAATTATAAAGTAATGTTTTTGAACAGACATTTACTTTTGACTTTTTTTCTCCAGCTAAAAATGTGTGGTTTCCGCGAACGGCGTTAAATATTAAGTATATCCCAAAAAATTTATTGGACAAAAATTATAGCGGCGAAGAATGGATGCCTTATTCTGTTCGTTTTCATACGATTGAAGGCATTAAAATCAACGAACCGTATTCAAATTCTTTGTTTCATGTTCCTGCCGAGCGTGGAACTATTATTTGGGATTATCGAAGAGATTTGAAAGCCCCGTTTATAATTCAAGCTCACGAAAATATCACAGATGTTATTTCATGGGTGGATTTACAACATCCTCCGTATATGGAGTCTGTTCCCAATAAAAGAAATATCTATGTCATCGTTATTATTAACATAGTTATCTAATATCTATTTTTGTTTTATTCCGTTATGCAAAACAGAAAAAACATTAATTGCTATGATTTATTGTATCAATAAATATTAGCCCTGCAATTGCCGGCTCCAAATCGATTCGGCACAACTATATTTTTGGAACGTTTGCATTTTCCATTACCAACTCGCGTAAAACCGCAAGACCGTAACAAAGAAAACAATTGTCAAAATAATTAACGTTACAAAAATACATTTATTGATCAAATTCATATCTATACCATTTTTGTCGGTACGGATGTTCCCTCTTGATCAGACAAGAATTTATCCGTAAACAATTGACATTATTTCTTTACATTGAATTTTAAAATTATTTTTTGGACACTTTTTAAGTACGGTAATGTCAAACGATTTAGCAAAATCTCAAATTCCATAGTTACAATTTTTTTTGTAACGTTTATTTTTTTTGAGAGCGGCAAGTATAGTTATTAGATTTATTATTCGTTGTATATTGGTTTGTATCTATAGCTTGTTTCAAGGATGTAAATTGACATGCAAGTTGTGTATAGTCTTCCGTATTGTTTTCCCCATTCGTCGGCGACAGGTTTATTTGGATCCCAACTTCCGGCTTCAAAACCGCGTTTTTCTTGATTTTCTGCCAAGATTTTTTTAATTTCGTTGTCCCATTTTTTCCAGATTTCTCCACCGTAATTGTGCAGTGCCAACGAAGCATAGTACCAGTAGTAGGCATTGCGGTTGTAATGTTCTTTAAACGTAGGCAAATTTTCAGGCTCAACCAAAAACTTCAACCCGCGTACTAACCTCACATCCGTCCGTTTCCAACCCATCAACTCTCTACAAAATAACGCTTCCGCCGTCATTGATTTTCGTGCAGTTTCGCCTTTTGCATTGCGATACGAATATTGGCTGCCGCCATTTTGCGCAACCGAATCAAGAAATTTATTGACATTATCAAAAACATTTTGCGCAACAGAAATCTTTGCCATCTCCGCCGCCATCAACGCCATAACAATCCAACCCGTTACCGACACATCCGAACCTGCCGTATAACGATCTGCCGCATAACGCCATCCGCCTTCCATACTTTGATGATGAGTACAATATTCCACCGCCCGTTTTGCCGACTCGCGTAAATTCTCATTGCCCGTCATTGCAATATACTCACAAATCGCAATTGTACAAAGTCCATGAGTATAAAATCTGTCATTACTCGGCAACTTGTCCTCAAAAAAACAACCATTTTTGTCCTGCCTTGCAAGAAGCCAACGCCAACCGTTGCGAGCCGGTTGAATATAATTCGCCAGCAACTCTTCATCCGATTCCGGTGTTACGCCGTAACCCTGTAACGCAAGTAATGCCATTGCAGTTGCAGCGATTTTATTTTCTTTATTATAAGGCGCGCCATTTCTGTACGGACCGCATAAATCCCACGATCCGTCATGATTTTGAACTTTTATCAACCAATTCAACGCGGCACGAATTGTTGCATCGGTTGCGCTGTTTCCGCCGTCGGAAAATCCGTTACGATTAGTTATGTCGCGTTCATTTGCAATTGACAACACAGGTTTATTTAAGACCGATTGAATTATAGGCGTTTGCTCGGGTAAATTAATTTCATGTTTCACTGGTGTTTGTGATATTGCGTGCGTATCAGGACTGCGAACTTTACTTTGTACCGGTTCAATTTTTGTTGTTATTGTTGACTCTGTTTCCTGTTTATTTTCTACACCGGCAATTTGCTCAATTAGATTTTGCGCAACCGGATTTGTTGTAACGATAATTTCGAGTATCTCGTTTTGCTTTTTTACGGGCAAAAATAAAATTGCAAGTATGATCAAAATACACGCATGAATAAATATACTTCCAAAACACGGTAAATATTTTTCACGAATTACGGCAGCTAGAGCTTCTTGCGGATCACGCCGTAATGCTTTAGACGTAACAGAATTATCGTTACGCAAATTGTCGGTTTCTAATGTGTTGTCAAAGTCTATTTCTTTAGATTGATTTTTTGTACCTTTGAGTAATTTGATGAGCCAAAGAGCGGTTTCATCTGAGAATATATTTTTTGGTTCGTATGGCGGTTTACTATTTTTGTTGCGTGAAGCTTTAGGTTCATTTTCCGTTACAGAAATAGAAAACAACGATACAGATAAATTATCAGAAACAGCAACCGGATTGATTTTCGGCTTATCAATATTGTTATCCGAATTGTTTTTGTAATCGTTCATGAAAATTTTCTGATTGTTTCATATTTTGAGAAGTAATCATATTACAACTGTTCTGATTTTATGTGTGTTGTGAAAATAGTAAAAAGTTATTCTTATTGTTTCATATTTTTCGTACTCTTCAACCTCTGAACTATTCTTTGTGTAGTTTGTACATCGGTAATATACTCATCATACATAAATTTTCGAGTATCATTTCACTCTAATGCTACATTTTAACAAAATTAACAGAATTTACAGATGACTTTTTAATTTGTTAATTCTGTAAATTTATTGTAACTATTTAGTTGCGGGATTAAATTGTTTAGGAAAATGGGTTAGAAAATAGGAACGAAGCAGACTAAAACGCAGTGTTCTAAAATAAGGGTTGGAATATTAGAGCTGTTCGGAAACTTATATTGTTATGTTCACGTCTGCCGTTCTGGTTTGTAAATTTTAGAATGTAGTTAAACTTTACCGATAGCGGAACAGGAATAAGAGGAAAGATCGGCAAAAAGAATAAACTCGCACAATACCGTTAGTCGAAACAAGCCCAAAGAGGGATCGGTACGGCTATTTTGCGCCAATCGAAAAGTATTTTGAGTCCATTTCGGAATTTGTTGACATTAATATAAATCAAAAAATGTAAACCAAGATTTTCCAGTTTGGTTAAGTTTTTGTTAGCTCAATCAAAATATACTAGACCTTTTCGCTAACCTGTAGGAGACCACCCCTGACCCCTCCGAAGTAGGGGAATTATAGGGGAATTATTCCCCTCCTTCGGAGGGATTAGGGGTGGTCTCGGAGGAGTTAAAGGCGGTTTTTTGTTGCGTTGATGTATTTTTAGGTTAGAGAAAAGGTCTACTGAATACACTATACACTTTTAGGATTTATTCGGTTCAAAAACTTCAATGTTTGTTCAGGCTGCTTTTCAATAGTTAATCCTGCACAAGTTGCCGAAATTTAAGTGTAAAGTGTAAACAGTTCAAAATACTTTGTACGAGGCGTAATTTTGTGCGATTATGAGGAGTCTGTTTTCCAATTTGGAGGGAGTGAATTTAAGATGAAAATTTTTCATTGGTCTTTGGTTTTAGTTCTTGTAATCTTGTTTCAAGGTTCAATGTTGTTGTTTGGAGAAACTGTAACAAATAAGACGACAAACCAGAAAAAAAATACGGTACAAAAAAAATCCGCTCAAATAAATACCGAACCAAACGATTCAACCAAAACAAATAACAATTCTTCAAGTCAGAATGTATGTGTTGAGTTTGATGGTTATTTGGATCAGAATTTCATTGATGTTCCATTACTTGCGCCGCCGGTTGACAACGCCGCCCAAACCGCAGATTTGCCCGCGCAACCTTCCGCCGCCCAACGCAATACATCTAACAAAAACAACATCAACTCCACAACTCGTAATACATTTGAACGCCTCAAAACGCCCATATTACGAAATCCGCTATTGCGAAAAACTGATACTGTTGATCTCAATGACGAATACGATGGACAATACTATAGACCAATTGAAGTAACTCCAGAATTTCGCGACTATAATTATCCTTATTCACCGCGTCCGAAACGGAGTTTTAGTGGATTGTTTGATCCGATTTGTGAAGTGATTTCAAGTATAACAGAACTTGGAGTAGCTAATTATCCTTATACTCAAGATTATTGGGATTATCCCAAAGGTTTACATTATCCTGTTACAGCAGATCCGCCAGCTTATTATTCTTACAAAAACAGAATTCATCCGCATATTCATCCGTTGACGCCGGCGGATAAATTTTATGAAGAGCAGGAAAGTTTTTTACTTGGCGTCAATGGTACTTTTGTTGGCAAGAATGGTGTTTTGATTGATAGTGAAGGTGCTCCGATTGGCACGCGATTGAGTTTTGAAGGCGTTTTGTTGGCTTCGGATGGTTCGCAACTTGGTATTCGTTTGGGAACGCGATGCCGTCTTTTCCGTATGGACAACGGATCACAAATTAACAATATTGGTTTTCGTTTGAGTAAGGAAGGTATATTGTTGACGCGTGAAGGTTCGCCGCTTGGGGCAACTGGATTCAAGTTGGGGCGTCGCGGAATGTTAATTGCGCCGAACGGTATGCCAATGGGAATTTCACTTAACAATTACGGCGTACTTTTAGGATATGACGGCGAACCGATTGGTACAAATAGTTATCAAGCGATTGCCGGTGGTGTTTTACTTGGGACGGATGGAATACCGATTGGTTACAGATTGATGCCGGATGGCTCTGTGGTTCGTTTTGATGGAGTTTCGATTTTGTCAAACAGTTTTCGCCGCGGCAGAAACGGAATTATTCTTACGCCGGATGGTACGCCGATAGGTCCTGTTGGAATTCGACTCAATCAAAATGGTACGTTGATTAATCCTGATGGTCTTCCAGTTGGGGCAAACGTAGTTAGCCTTTCAAGTAATTCTCAATTAAAAGGAACTAATTCTTCTACAGCTTCAAGACAAGGTCGTAATATTCGCGGTTTTTTCCGGCTTGGCGAAAGAGATGAGATTTTGAGTCCAGACGGCAAACATACCGGATTGATTTTAAGTAAAGACGGGTCGCTTTTGAGTTTATCGGGACGGTCGCTTGGTTTACGAATTTCGGAAGACGGTGTTTTGCAAGGAACAGACGGGCAAACAACACGGTCAAGTAATATTCCTGGAGGAATATTACTTGGGACAAATGGAGCTCCTACAGGTTTACGGCTTGCTGAAGACGGTTCAACTATTATTGGTCCGACTGGCAGCCGGTTGGGGTTACGGCTTGGCAGCGATGGTAAGTTGCTTGGAATGAACAATAGACCGATTAGTGGAACGGCTTTGAATTTCAGAGCTGGAACCAATAATCCGCTTCGGATTAGCCGCAATAATATAATTTTGGATTCAACAGGACGTAGTACTGGTTTACGGATTAGCCGTGATGGTACTCTTTCGGATATGTCTGGTCGAAGTATTGGGTTGAAGATTTCAAATGAGGGCGTATTGCAAGGAATTGATGGTCAACCGACGCGAGTGAAAAATGTTGCCGATGGTATTTTACTTGGAACAAATCGTACTCCGACAGGTTTACGTCTTGGTTCCGACGGTACAACTCTTATTAGTCCCAATGGTATTCCGCTTGGGATAAAGTTAGGGCAAGATGGTTCTTTGATTGGCAGTGACAATTTACCGCTTGGGGCGGGTGCATTAAGTTTTGTGCCGGGTTCAAATATTCCGCTTCGGATTGGCAGAAATAATTCTATACTTGATTCAGAAGGTCGTGAAACCGGATTACGAATCGATCCTGACGGAACATTGATTTCAACCGCAACCAATCGTCCAATCGGTTCAAGAATTTCTTCTACCGGAATTTTATTAGGTTCAGACGGCAGACCGATTGCAAGTTCAAATTCGGGAGAAGTTGCTGCTGGTTATCGTCAAAATTCAAATGGTGAATTAATTGGATCAAATGGTAATTTAACGGGTTTGAGATTGGGTACGGATGGGAGAACGCTTGTTGCGCCAAATGGTAGATCGCTTGGATTAAGGTTGGGGCAAAATGGTACTTTGCTTGGTGCGAATAATTTACCGATTGGTAATGATGCGTTGAGTTTTTCTCCTTCGCCCGATAATCCGCTTCGGATTGGCAGAAATAATTCTATACTTGATTCAGACGGACAAGAAAGCGGATTACGAATTAATCCTGACGGAACATTGGTTTCAACCGCAACCAATCGTCCAATCGGTTCAAGAATTTCTTCTACCGGAATTTTATTAGATTCAGACGGCAGACCGATTGCAAGTTCAAGTTCGGGAGAAGTTGCTGCTGGTTATCGTCAAAATTCAAATGGTGAATTAATTGGATCAAATGGTAATTTAACGGGTTTGAGATTGGGTACGGATGGGAGAACGCTTATTTCGCCCAATGGTAGATCGCTTGGATTAAGGCTGGGGCAAAATGGTACTTTACTTGGTACGGACAATTTACCGATTGGAAGTGATGCGTTGAGTTTTTTGCCTTCGTCTAATAATCCGCTTCGGATTGGCAGGAATAATTCTGTTCTTGATTCGGAGGGTCGTGATACCGGATTGAGAATTGGTCGCAATGGATTATTTTTTGATTCGAGTGGACGTCCGCTTGGGGTTGGAATTTCGCGGGGCGGTTTTTTGCAAGGACAAGACGGCAATCGTTTATCGATGGATAACGTCGTTGAAATGGAGATTATGGGCAACACGGGTATGGGTAATGGTTTTCGTATTGGTAATGATGGATCGGTATTGCGGGCGGATGGCAGACCGACGGGAGTTCGTTTGGGCAATGACAGTTCGGTATTGAGTCCGAATGGTTTACCGCTTGGGTTATTTCTTGATCGCAACGGTGTATTATTTTCACCGGATGGTTTTCCGATTAGTTCGATTGCGGGAATGAACGCGGGAATGAATGCAGGAATGAATGCGGGAATGAATGCGGGAATGAACGCGGGTTCGCCGTATCCTCCTCCGGTTGCAGCAGTCAATAATATTCGCCGTGATCAAAACAACAGAATACTTGGAGCAAATGGAACGCAGACCAGAGTTCAACTTGGCAATAATAATAGTTTACTTGGTGTCAATGGCGAATCTTTAGGATTTTTTGTCGGATCTAATGGAGAATTACTTGATCAAAATGGAGTTCC
Source organism: Planctomycetaceae bacterium (assembly GCA_031282385.1). Classification (GTDB taxonomy): domain Bacteria; phylum Planctomycetota; class Planctomycetia; order Pirellulales; family Thermoguttaceae; genus WRKP01. Next base: position 18,145 of record JAITDV010000441.1, read on the forward strand.
GATGTTGGCGAATGGATTTCAGACCAATGGCAATAATGTTTTGCTTGGAACTGGCGGTTATCCTCTTGGGATGCGATTGGGGGACAATGGAACGTTGCTTGGATTAGATGGAGTGCCGCTTGGAATTCAATTGGGACCGAATGGAACGTTGACTACGTCTGATGGTTATCCGATTGCCGAGCCGGTTTTGCCTTATCCTCCTTATCCTCCTTATCCGCAGTCTCCTTATCCGCAATCCCCGTATTCTCCGTCGCCTTATTCGTCATCTCCTTATCAAGTGTATTCGCCGTATCCGTCACCTTATCAACAATTTCCTCCTGAAATGTCAGACCCGAATTTGAATTATCAGCAGATGGCAAATATCGGCAACAATGTAGGTGCAGGTACGGGTCGGGTATTGAGTTCTTTGCGAAATGTACGAAATGGAATTCGCACATTGCTTGCGGGTCCCGACTATATGACCGGCGAACCTGCACCAATTCCTGCAACTTATACTACAAGAGGACCAGTTGATTTTTTCAACCCTAATCCGCCAAGAAACGGATATTGAGTAACTGCCTTTTAACTGGGCGCACTTTAAAGTCAATAAATATATGCAGGCTGACCTATTGGAAAGCCTGCTTTCATGTTTTAATGTCAACAATTTCTAATGTGTGTCCGGTATAAATTTCCTTGCTATGAAAAATCAGACTGATATTCAACCTGTTCAAAAAAATTTTGCCGATATTAGTCCTTTGCGGCTTGGTTCGCTTGAAATAAAATTTCCTGTTATTCAAGCGGCGTTGAGTGGTTATTCTGATTTGCCGATGCGTATAATTGCCCGCCGGTTTGGGGCGGAGTTTACGATAAGTGAGGTTTTACTTGACCAATTTGTGGTTGAGATTTCGCGCCGCAAGTCGCGTCTTTATTTTGCGGGCAAAGAAGAACATCCTTGCGGTGCGCAAATTATGGGCAACGATCCGGAATTAATGTGTCGTGCGGTTGAGCGGTTGATTGCGGTTGATTTTAATTTGATTGATCTTAATTTTGCTTGTCCGGTTAAGAAGGTATTGAGTCGTGGTCGCGGCGGATGGCTTTTGAAAGAGCCGGAAGTTGCTGTCGGGCTAATTAGGCAAATCAGCCGTGTGATAAACGGCACGGTGCCATTAACAATAAAACTCCGAAAAGGATTTGACGAATCGCCGCAGAGCCGAGATTATTTCTATGAGATACTTGACAACGCGGTTAATTTCGGGGTTTGCGGATTTACTGTTCACGGCAGAACGGTAAAACAACGTTATGAGGGACAATGTGATTGGGATTTTATTCGTGAAGTTAAAGAGCATCTTGTCAAGAGCGGTAATTCAAAAGTTGCGGTTATTGGCAGTGGTGATCTTTTTGATGCGGGGACTGCGTTGGGGCGTTTAATTGAATCTGGGGTTGACGGTCTGGCGTTGGCTCGTGGTGCAATTGGTAATCCTTGGTTATTTCGTAACATTAAATCATTGATGTCGGGCAATACTTTACCGGTGCCGCCTGATCTTGCCGAACAAAAAGCGGTTTTACGGGATCATTTTGATCTGGCGGTCAACTTATACGGCGAATTTCGCGCGCCGACAACAATGCGTGCTTTTGCCGTTTATTACAGCAAGTTACATCCCAACATGCCTGCTGTTCGTGCTGATTTTGTGCGTGTTAAAACTGTAAAAGACTGGTATTGTGTTTTAGAAAAATGGTATTGATTAGAAAAATGGTATTGTTTTATTCGATTGCAATATTTGCGTGAATGATACCTGATATTTCAATAGACCTTTTCGCTAACCTGTAGGAGACCACCCCTGACCCCTCCGAAGGAGGGGAATAATTCGCCTCTCTCGGAGGCGTCTTCTTATTCCCCTCCTTCGGAGAGGTTAGGGGTGGTCTCGGAGGAGTTAAAGGCGGTTTTTTGTTGTAGTTTTTTTGTTGCGTTGATGTATTTTTAGGTTAGAGAAAAGGTCTAATATTTATTCAGTTATTCAATCGCAGGTTGCCTTCAATTCAAATTTGAGGTTAGGGGAAATGTTAATGAAGTTATTATTTTGTATCATTTCATTCAATTGCGTTTTTCATATTTCAGAAAATACCGTAGAGACGCAATGAATTGTATCTCTACTAATATTCCACTAACACACGCAACTGGATAGTTATTACCAATTTTTTAGAAAACCTCTAAAATTTGAAAATTTTATCCTTTCACACGAATCTTGCGTTCAAGTGAATTGATATGAACAAAATACAACTGGAAATTTAAATCCAAATTTACAATGAATACTGAAATTATTGCTGATAATGGAGTGGTGGGTGCTGGCGGTGCGGGATTTCCGACGCATGTTAAGTTGTCGGGGAGTGGTGATGTTGTGGTGATCAATGCAGCTGAGTGTGAACCGTTATTGCATAAGGACAAAGAATTGATTCGGTCGTATGCGGACAGATTAGTTTGTGGTCTTGCGGCGTCGATGCAACTTATCGGAGCCAAACGTGGTATTGTCGGCGTTAAACGGAAATATGCGGATGTTATTGACAAGTTACGTTTAGAGTTGGCGTCTGGGATGGAGGTTGTGACGCTTGATGATACGTATCCTGCGGGTGATGAGTTGGTTTTGATTTATGAAACGCTTGGTCGGGTTGTTCCACCGGGCGGTTTACCGATTTCGGTTGGGGCGGTGGTGTTGAATGTTGAGACGGTTTTTAATATTTCAGCTGCAATTGAAGGCAAGCCGGTCACTGAAAAATATATTTCCATTTCTGGTTCGGTTAATTATCCGTGTACGGTTTGTGTTCCAGTTGGTTCAAGTTATGCTGATGTTATTGCGGCAGCCGGTGGAGTTACAGTGAGTGATCCGGCTTTTGTTGTTGGCGGTGCGATGATGGGTTACGTTGAGCATGACTTGTCAAAACCGATAACAAAAACGACAGGCGGAATTATTGTTTTGCCTCAAAATCATTTTGTTGTCCAACGTAAATTATGGAATTGGACGAAGGTTGTCAGGGTTGGTCGTTCGGCGTGTGATCAATGTAGTTTTTGTACGGAATTGTGTCCGCGAAATTTGTTAGGGCATCCGATTGAGCCGCATAGGGCAATGCGTAGTTTGGGTTTTAGTGAGAGCGCAAAATCGGATGTTCAAGGAACGCAATTTTGCAGCGAGTGTAATTTGTGTTCATATTGTTCTTGTCCGGAAGGGCTTGACCCGCGTAATGTGTGTGCAGAAAACAAGCGTAGAATTTTGGCTGAATTGCGTGAAGGCGCGCCGCGTTGGGCAAATCCTCCTTTCAGAAAAGAAAGAAGTTCACAACATTTCAAAAACCGCCGAATGCCAACAGAAAGACTAATTAAAAAAATCGGATTGGCAAATTACATAAATAAAGCACCGCTAAAAGAAGGCATATTAAATATCAACCGAGTCGTAATTCCATTGAAACAACACATCGGCGCACCAGCGACTCCAATTGTCAAACAAGGCAGCAAAATCACAAAAGGCGATTTAATCGCTACAAAAAAAGAATCCGTACTCGGCGCAAATATACACGCTTCAATTTCCGGTAAAATAACAAATATTGCAAACGACACAATCACAATCGAAAAGGAATCCTAAATCAACAACCAGAATAATTTCTAAAAGATCATATTGACAAACTTATACAAGTAATTTACTTTTGTTACTCTAAATTGCCTCGTAGCGAGTCTAATTTGTTGTGTCCGCCTACCTATAATTTTTTCCTTGTAAAGTGCAAGGCAAAATTAAAATTTATCCATGAAACCACAGGAGGTTATGTATGGCATTATCAATGTTTTCGGAGCTACCTGCAGATTTTGAAATCAAGCATCCGCATGATTTGCTTTCTCGCCGTATTCTTTTTGATGTGGAGTTGTTTGCAAGTTTATTGGAAAATTATGAATGCGGCGGAGACACCAGCATTATCAAGTTGCTTGATCTTAGTTCGCTTCAATGTGAATCGCCAGTAACGGTAGATAGTAAGTTGCGGGAAGTTCGCGGCGACTTGCGTTTTTCAACAAAATTCAAAGACGGCGGTTACTCCAATGTATTTTTATTTTTTGAACATCAATCAACTTGTATAAGATTGTTTAGTCTGTCTTCTTTGCGTAAAATACTTGAGTTTTACGAAGGTT